>NZ_DCXA01000206.1:26143-32264 GCF_002328915.1 Aquabacterium sp. UBA2148 | reverse complement strand
ATGACGCGCTCGCAGCCATCGAGGCCATGGTTCTGGCGGATCTCGTCGAGGTTGTCGACGGCGATGGCCACCAGGGCGAACTCGCGTTGCTCACGGCTGGAGAGGTCGGCCTCGCGGCAAAGCTGCTCTTCGAAGTGGGCGCGGTGATAGAGACCGGACAACGCGTCGCGCACCTGGCTGCCTTCGACGTCGCGGCGGAGCGTTTCGTTGGTTTTCTGCTGCTGCTCGAGTTGCGCCAGAGCGGTTTGCAGCTGGGCTTCGCGGCGGCGCGCATCGGTGACGTCCTGCCAGATGGCGACCATGCGAGCCTGGCCATCGGCCTGACCCACCACCTGGCGCCAGGCCAGGAAATCGCGGCGGGTGCCGCCGATCTCGAGCTTGTGCTCGGCCATCACGCCAGATGGCGTGGCGCGAACCTGTTGTTCGGCTGCACGCAAGGCCATGACGAGGGTGGCGTCGAAGAGCTCGGCGTCTTGCGCGCCCACCAGGTCGCGGCCTTCCAGGCCCAGCATGCGGGCGGCAGATGCGTTGGCTTGTTCGTAGCGACCGCTGGCCAGGTCCTTGACCGTCACGGCCACAGAGAAATGGTCGAGCGAATTCAGAACGGCGCCTTGCAGCGCAGCAACGTCAAGCAAGCCTGGAGCGAGGGATTCGGCCATGGTCATTGGAATTGTGTCATCGGCTTGAGCGCCAGGCGCCCCTGACGTGGAGGAACTGCCACGTCAATGTTCGCCGAATTTGCGCAGCGTGACTGTCCTTCAAACGAGGGATCGGTCCTGTATTTCCCTGCCATGCAGGACATATGTCACACATTTCTGGCAGGAAACCACGAAGCAGCCATGCGGGACAATACGCGCTTTCCCACATCTGCGGCGTCCCCGAAGTCGCCACAGTTTGCCAGCATGTCACACATCGCGTTGCTCGGATGCGGCCTGATGGGCCAGCCCATGGCCCGCCGCCTGCTTGCCGCCGGCCACCGCCTCAGCGCCTGGAACCGAACCCGAGCCAAGGCCGAGGCCCTGTTGCCCGATGGTGCCACGGTGGCGTCATCGCCAGCCGAGGCGGTCGCCCAAGCGGACATCGTCATCGCCATGCTTCAGGACGGCGATGCGGTGCGCGAGGTGCTGTTCGATGCGGGCCCTAGCTCAGCCATCCACACGATGCGCTCGGGCACTTTGTTCATCGACATGGGCTCGATCCTGCCCGAGCAGGCCCGCGATCACGCTGACCGCCTGAGCGCGTCAGGCGTCGACGCCCTGGATGCCCCCGTGTCGGGCGGCACGCTGGGCGCCGAAGCCGGCACGCTGGCGATCATGGTTGGCGGCCCCGCCGAAGCGTTCGAGCGCGCACGCAAGGTGCTGGCGGTGTTGGGGCGGCCAGTGCACGTCGGGCCCACCGGCTCGGGTCAATTGACCAAGCTCGCCAATCAAATGATCGTGGGCATCACCATCGGCGCGGTGGCGGAGGCGCTGCTGCTGGCCGAACGGGGCGGCGCCGACCCCGCCAAGGTGCGGGAAGCCTTGCGCGGGGGCTTCGCTGAAAGCCGCATCCTCGAGGTGCACGGCCAGCGCATGGTCGAGGGCGACTTCGCCAAGCGCGGCTCGCTGGCCATCCAGCTCAAAGACCTGCGCAATGCGATGCACACCGCCGCAGGCATGCAGATGGACGCCCCCATCACCGCCGCCCTCACCAGCTTGTACGCACAGGCGGCCGATCACGGCTTCGCCGACCTCGACCAGTCGGGGCTGTTCTGCGAGCTCAAGCGGCGTCAAAGCCCTCACGGGCGCTGACGCGTTCTCGCAAGCGCAACCTCAGGCCCACGGGCACCATGGTCAGGGCCATGTGCTCTTGGGGCGGCAGGCCGTCCGGTGTGTCGATGCCAACGAGGTCGAAGTGCTTGAGGATCATCGCCGCAGCAAGCTTGATCTCCAGCAAGGCCAGGAAGCGTCCGGGGCAGATGCGAGGCCCGCTGCCGAAAGGCATGGACACCCGCTTGGCGTTGGCCGGCGCCAGCTCGGTGTGCTCGGTGAACCAGCGCTCCGGCATGAAGCTGGCGGCCTGGGGAAAGATGTCGTCACGCAGGGTGTCGTGACGCATCAGCAGCAGCACGGGGGTGCGAGCCCGGATGGCGACATCGCCGACCACCGTGTCCTTGAGCGCCTCAACCACGTTGAACGGCCCCACCGGCTTGAGGCGCATGCTTTCGTGGATGCACGCCTCGAGCCAGGTCAGGCGACCGAGGTCTTCGGCCTCCCAGTCGCCCAGTTCACCCAGTTCGCGATCGACTTCGGCGCGTGCACGCGCCAGCGCCGTCGGGTGACGCCACAGCAGGTCAAGCATCCACGACAGGCTGGTGGCGGTGGTGTCCTCGCCGGCCAGCAGCATGGTGAACACGTTGCCGGCCACGTCTTCGTCGGTCATGCCGCTATCGGGCTCGTCGGCGGCAACGATCATCGCCTCCAGCAGGTTGGGCGGCGAGGCACGCCGTGATGGGTCCTGCAGGCGCACCCGGCCTTCGTCGATGAACCGGCGGATCGCGGCATTGACCACGCGCATGCTGTCGTCGAGTGCACGGTCAGCGGGCAGCCTGACGTGCTGCCAATATGGGAAGACCGCGTGCGCACGGCGCCAGATCGCCGGGAAGATCTTGTCGAGGTGCCGCTGGATGACGTCGTCGTCCGAGCCCAGGGTGTCGACCTCGGTGCCAAAGGCCAGGCCCGCGATGGCGTCCACGGTGAAGCGCATGAGTTCGGCCTGGAGGTCCAGGCCAGGCGCCCCCTGCTGCTGCTCGCGGGCGGCCCGCTGCCAGCGTTGCTTCAAGCGGTGGGCCACCCTGAGCAAAGACGGGAAGTACGCCCTGACCTGCTGAGGCGCGAAGCTGGCCATCACCATGCGGCGCTGCCGGGACCAGGTCTCGCCCTCGGCCATGAACACGCCATCGGGGATGCCCATCTCGCGCATGATGGCCTGCATGCGCGACGGGCGACGGAAGGTGTCGGGGCGGTCCCGCAAGAGTTGGCCGATCAGCTCGGCATCGGTGACGACCAGGATCTTGAAACCACCGAGTTGCACGCGAAAGAAGGGCCCGTGTTCGTCGGCCCAATCGGCCAGGTTCTGGTGCATGCGGTGCAGGCTGACCTGGAAGACGTTGCCAACCAGAGGCCAGGGACGGGGCCCAGGCAGGTCGCGAAGGGTACGCAAGGCGGGACGCTGGAGGGAAGCGGTGCTCATGGGTAGATGGTGCCTGGCTCGCTGCGAACCGTCATTGGCAGCGGCCGCCATCCGATTGACCTCAGGTGCCAGCCCGGCCGAGCGGTGCACTACCATGCGAGCCGTGAGTGCCGATGCCGTCCCCTTGGGTTTTGCCGCCAGCTACGCGCGCCTGGTCGCCGACCACGTGCGCGCCAAGGACCTGAACGCCAGCCCGGTGCTGAGGACGCTTGGCCTGCCCGAGTCGGCCACCACCGAGCCTGAAGCTCCGTTGTGGGTGCCTGCCACCCGCCTGAGCGAAGCCCTGAACCTCGCCACCGAGTTGTGCCAGGACCCGCAAACGCCGTGGCGGATCGCCCAGCAGGTGCGGCCGGCCAACATGGGCCCGCTGGGCTACACGCTGATCAGCTGCGAGGCGTTCGAGAATGGCCTGGCCCTGTTCGAGCGCCTGCAAAGCCTGGTCTGCACTCAGTTGCGGTCGGTGCACCGCATCCAGGGAGACCGCCTGGTCAGCCAGCTCGACACCCTGGGCGAAGTGCCGAGGGACACCGCCCTGTGGGTGTTCGCGATGGCCTCGCGCATGGCTTTTGCGCGCTGGGTGTCGGGGCGGCACCTGGTGCTCGACGGCGTCTGGCTGCCCTGCCCTGCACCGGCTGACGTCGGTCCGCTGCAGGCCTGGTATGGCTGCCCGATGCACTTCGATGCGCCGATGGCCAGCGAGCAGGCGCCGCTGGCCTGGTTGAACCTGCCCAACCCCCACGCCGACCCGCAGCTGCACCGCTTGATGAGCGCGGTCACCAACCAGCAGTGGGCCAGGCTCGGGCAGGACGGCAGCAGGCTGGCCAGCGTGCTGCGCCAGCACATCGCCCACCGCTTGCAATCGGGGCAGCTGCCCAGGCTCGAAGACGTGGCGCCCGAGATCGAAGCCGACCTGGGCTTTTCACCCAGGCAGCTGCAGCGCAGGCTGGCCGATCAATCCCTGAGTTTCAAGGAGCTCGTGGAGGGCGTGAGGCGTGACCAGGTGCTGCACGAGTTGCGCCACACCGGCTTGCCAATCAGCGAGGTCGCGCTGCGGGCCGCTTACGCCGAGCAGAGCTCCATGCACCGCGCCGTCAGGCGCTGGACGGGCCTCACGCCGCTGGCGGTGCGCCAGGGGCTGTCACCACACACGCAGCCAGGCCCAGGCGCCATCAGTCCTTGAACGTCGGCGTCTGCTTGGCCATCGAGGCCATCATGGCCGCCATCAGGTCTTGCGACATCAGCATGGCGGCGTTCCAGCTGGCCATGTACTGCAGGCCATCGGCGACGCTGTGGTCGCGCGTGTGGTTGAGGATTTCCTTGGTGCCACGGATGGACAGAGGCGACTTGGCCGCGATCTGCAGGGCCAGCTCGTGCACGCCGGCATGCAGCGCCTCGCGCGACTCGTACACGCGGTTGACCAGCCCGATGCGCAGGGCCTCTTCGGCGTCGACCTTGCGACCGGTGTAGGCCAGCTCGCGCACCAGGCCCTGGCTGCCGATGATCTTGGGCAGGCGCTGCAAGGTGCCGACGTCGGCCACCATGCCGATGTCGATTTCCTTGATGGTGAAGTAGGCGTCGGCCGAGCAGTAGCGCATGTCAGCGCAACTGATCAGGTCGACCCCGCCACCGACGCAACCCGAGTGGATGGCGGCCAGCACCGGCTTGCGGCAGCGCTCCAGGCTGGTCAGCGTGTCTTGCAGCTCAAGGATCAGCTCGCGAAGCTTCTCGCGCATGCGGCCATCGCAGTCGTCCTTGATCTGCGATTGCAGGCCCATCATCATCGTCAGGTCGATGCCGGAGGTGAAGTGCTTGCCTTCGCCTTGCAGCACCACGGCGCGCACCTCGCTCGTGCGGTCGGCCCACTGCATGGCCGAGCGGATGTCCTGCCACACCTGCCAGTTCATGGCGTTGGCCTTCTCGGGCCGGTTGAGCGAAACGGTGGCGACCTTGTCGGCCAGGGTCAGGCGGATGGTTTCGAGCGTAGGGGTGGCGTTGGACATGGCGGTCTCCGTGTGCCCTTGGGGGAGGGGTGTGTTGGCGTGCAATGCGACGGGGTTCAGCCCTTGTAGGCCGGCAGGAAGGCGGCCAGGCGGGCGCCCATCTCGGCGCCCAGGGCCTGCAAGCCGTTGAAGGGGCGCACCATGACTTCGAAGTCGACGATGCGTCCCTGCTCATCGAAGGCGATCATGTCGATGCCCTTGAGCGATTTGTCGCCCACCTTGGCGCTGAACTCCAGCACCACGTTCAGGCCGTCTTCGCTGGCCAGGGTGCGGTGGTAGGCAAAGTCCTGGAACACCGTCAGCACGGTGCTCAGGATCAGGTTGACGGCGGCCGCGCTCTGGTAGGGCTTGAAGGCCATGGGCGAGCGAAAGCAAGCGTCGTCGTGCAGGATGCCGGGCAGCTTCGACAGGTCGCGCGCGGCGACCATGTCGTGCCACGTTTGCAGCGAGGCCTGCACGGCAGGCTTGAGCGTGGCGGGAATCTGGGCATTCATCGGATGGGCTCCTTCGATGCGTTTCAAGGCGGCTGCTGCCACACGTCCCGGTCGCGTCACGGACGGCCTCTGGACGGTGGCAAACAGCGATTGCGGCCAGGCCGCATGGGCGCTCAGAGCGCCGCGGCCAGCTCGGTGCCTTGCTTGATCGCGCGCTTGGCGTCCAGCTCGGCAGCCACGTCGGCGCCACCGATCAGGTGCACCTTGCAGCCCTTGGCCTCCAGACCGGCCTGCAGTTCGCGGAAGGGCTCCTGGCCAGCGCACAGCACGACGTTGTCGACCGGCAGCACCATCTCCTGCGCGCCCACGGTGATGTGCAGGCCCTGGTCGTCGATCTTGCGGTAGGTGGCGCCGGCGATCATCTCGACGTTGCGGTTCTTCAGCGAGGTGCGGTGG
>NZ_DCXA01000206.1:23257-26058 GCF_002328915.1 Aquabacterium sp. UBA2148 | reverse complement strand
GCGGTGGATCCAGCCCGTGGTCTTGCCCAGGCCGTCACCGACCTTGCTGGCCTTGCGCTGCAGCAGGTAGACCTGGCGCGGCGGGGTGTCCAGGTGCGGGGCCTTGACGCCACCGCGCTCGGTGTAGCTGGTGTCGATGCCCCACTCGGCGTAGAACTTCTGGGCGTCGATGCTGGGGCTGGTGCCTTCGTGCGTCAGGAACTCCGAGACGTCGAAGCCGATGCCACCCGCGCCGATCACGGCCACGCGCTTGCCCACGGGCTTCTTGTCGCGCAGCACGTCCAGGTAGCTCAGCACCTTGGGGTGGTCGGCGCCGTCGATGGCGGGGGTGCGGGGGCTCACGCCGGTGGCCAGCACGACCTCGTCGAAGCCGCCTGCGGCGAGCTCGTCAACGCCCACGCGGGTGTTCAGCTTGAGCTGCACGCCGGTGAGCTCGATCTGCTTGCCGAAGTAGCGCAAGGTCTCGTAGAACTCTTCCTTGCCGGGGATCTGCTTGGCCACGTTGAACTGGCCGCCGATCTCGCTGGCGGCGTCGAACAGGGTCACGCTGTGGCCGCGTTGGGCGGCGGTGGTGGCAAAAGCCAGGCCAGCGGGGCCGGCGCCCACGACGGCGATGCGCTTCTTGGTCGATTGAACCGGCTCGATCTTCAGGATCGTCTCGTGGCAGGCACGCGGGTTGACCAGGCAGGAGGTGATCTTGCCGCTGAAGGTGTGGTCCAGGCAGGCCTGGTTGCAGCCGATGCAGGTGTTGATCTGATCGGCCCTGCCGGCGGCGGCCTTGTTGACGAAGTCGGGGTCGGCCAGCAGCGGGCGCGCCATCGACACCATGTCCGCCTGACCCGAGGCCAGGATCTGCTCGCCCACTTCCGGCGTGTTGATGCGGTTGGTGGTGATCAGCGGCAGCTTGACCTTGCCCTTGAGCTTTTCGGTGACCCAGGCGAAGGCGGCACGCGGCACGCTGGTGGCGATGGTCGGGATGCGGGCTTCGTGCCAGCCGATGCCGGTGTTGATGATGGTCGCGCCGGCGGCCTCGATGGCCTGGGCCAGCTCGATCACTTCTTCAAACGACGAGCCACCATCGACCAGGTCCAGCATGGACAGGCGGTAGATGACGATGAAGTTGGGGCCCACGGCTTCGCGCACCTTGCGCACGATCTCGACCGGGAAGCGCATGCGGTTGGCGTAGGAGCCGCCGTACTCGTCGGTGCGCTGGTTGGTGCGCGCGGCGATGAACTCGTTGATCAGGTAGCCCTCGGAGCCCATGACCTCGACACCGTCGTAGCCTGCGACCTGGGCCATCTTGGCGCAGTTGGCGAAGTCGTCGATGGTGCGCTTGACCTCTTCGGTGGTCAGCTCGCGCGGGGCCATCGGGGCGATCGGGGCCTTGATGGGGCTGGGGCCGACCAAGCCGGGGTGGTAGGCGTAGCGACCGAAGTGCAGGATCTGCAGGGCGATCTTGCCGCCGGCTTCGTGCACGGCTCTTGTCACCACCTTGTGCTGCTCGGCTTCTTCGAGCGTGGCCAGGCGGGCGCCACCGGGGTAGGGGCGGCCGTCGTCGTTGGGGGCGATGCCGCCGGTCACCATCAGGGCCACGCCACCGCGGGCGCGCTCGGCGTAGAAGGCAGCCATGCGCTCGAAGCCGTCCTTGGCTTCTTCCAGGCCAACGTGCATGGAGCCCATCAGCACGCGGTTTTTCAGCGTGGTGAAGCCCAGGTCCAGGGGGGCAAGCAGGTGCGGGTAGGCGCTCATGGTGGGGTCTCGCTCGGTCTGTTTCGGTGGGTGAAAACGTCGGGATGCCAGCCGGCATGGGGCCAGCTATGCAACCAGTTGCATGAATGCGGGGCAACTTTAGACCAATCGCACCAGCTATGCAACTGGTTGCATGGTTAGATGCGTCGCGTCTAAACTGTTTGCATGTCCCTGGCCCACGCACTGCTGACGTCCCTGACCGAGAAGGCCTCGTCAGGCTACGACCTCGCCCGCCGTTTTGACAAGTCCATCGGCTACTTCTGGCGGGCCACGCACCAGCAGATCTACCGCGAGCTGGCGCGCATGGAAACGGCGGGCTGGATCGCCTCCGAGGCCGCCCCGGACGGCGGACGCACCCGCAAAAAGCTCTACACGGTCCAGCCCGCAGGCCTGGAGGAGCTCAAGCGCTGGGCGCGCGAGCCGGCCCCTCCCGTCGAGATGCGCGATGAGCTCATGGTCCGGCTGCGTGCCGACGCCGCCATCGGGCCGCTGGGCATGGAGGGCGAGATCGAGCGCCGGGGCCAGTTGCACGCCCAAAAGCTGGCGGCCTACCGCGCCATCGAGGCCCGGGACTTCCCGGCTGGCAAGCCCTTGTCGCGCGAAGCCAGGCTTCAGCACCTCATCCTCAAGACCGGGATCATGTACGAGGCCGGCTGGCTGGCCTGGTCCAAGGAAGCCTTGGCGGTGCTGAAAGAAGATGCCGTGGTCCGCCCTGTCGGCGGTTGACGGCGCACGCGGGGCTCGCCCGCTCGATGTCACCGCAGAACCAGGTCAGCTGACGCTCAGCCGCCCGAGGGCGTGTGGTCCATCACCAGGCGATCACGCCCATCGTGCTTGGCCTGGTAGAGCGCCCGATCGGCGAGCGCCACCATCGTCGACAGGTCTCGCCCGTCCATGGCTGGGCGCCCCAAAGACACGCCAGCGCTGATCGTCACGACGTCGCGCGTGGGCGAGGCCTCGTGGCGCAACTGCAGCGCGCGCACGGACTGCAACAAGCGATCGGCCACCCGGTGGGCGACCACCTCGTCGGTGTGCGGCAAGAGCACGATGAA
>NZ_DCXA01000206.1:1576-23207 GCF_002328915.1 Aquabacterium sp. UBA2148 | reverse complement strand
GCAAGAGCACGATGAACTCCTCGCCGCCCCATCGGGCCAGCGTGCCGTCGCCGCTCGCGAGCGTGTCCTGCAAGGCCTTGGCCACCAGGCGCAGGCATTGATCGCCAGCGGGGTGCCCATGGTGGTCGTTGAAAGCCTTGAAGTGGTCGACATCCAGCAGCATCACGGCCAATTGCTCGCCCGTTTGGTGGTGGCGCTGCCAGCATTGCCAGGCCACCTCGTCGAAGCGGCGTCGGTTGGGCACGCCCGTGAGCGCATCCTGGCGGGACAAAGCCTCCAGCCTGGCTTGCGAGGCCTCGAGTTCGCGCCGCAAAGCCGCCGCGCGCTCCTTGCGCTGAAAGCGCAAACGCTCTTCGGCCTCGGTGCGAAAGTTCATCGCCAGGGTGTAGAACGCGACCATCAGCAAGAGCAGGAACATGGGCACTTCGAGCTCAGGGTATGGCGAAGGAGCCCCCTGAGCCCCCCAAACCGTCAGCAGGTGCAAGGCAATGATGCAGCCACAAAACACCACGGCCAGCTGAAAGCGAAAGCGCATCACCAAGGTGCCAAAAACCAGGATGGGCAGCAAGCCGCAGCGGTACATGCCCGCGTAAGGGCTGTCGGTGAGCAACAGCACCGTCACCAGGCAAAAGGCCGCGAACACACCGCCGATCATCGCCACCCACTCGGTGACGGCGGCAGGCAGCCCCAGCACGAATTCACGGAACCGCCAGCAAACCACCAGGAAGAACAAGGCAACCGGTGTGTAAACGACCAAACGCAAGCGCAAGGCCAGCTCGAAGCGATCGGGCACCATCATCCAGTCCGAGAGCAAAAACAGGTTGAAGGCCACCAGGGAAAAGATGCCACTGATCAGGAAGTGGGTCTGACGCGCAGCCTTGCTGTCCTGAACAAAACGGGCCTCTTCGGCAGGCTCGAACCGCAAACGCCCAAAGCGGCTCAGTCCAAGTCCGCTCAACACAGACCCGAGGTGCACAGGACTCGTCACGATCCAACCCCCTGTGGCAGCAAGCCGGCCTCATCGAGGCAATGCATTTCACCGTCCACCAGCCGGGTGCAAACGCGGTTGCGGCCGCTGCCCTTGGCTGCGTAAAGCGCCTCATCGGCCTGCTTCAGGGTATCTGCCAGGCCGACCTCCTGGGCAGGCCTGACCGTGGCCACGCCCACGCTGACCGTCACCACCGGGCCACAACCCGGGGCGCCATGCGGCACGGCCAGGCCACGCACGACATCGCGCACCCGCTGGGCCACCGACATCGCCGTGCGCTGGTCCACGTCCACCATGATCAGCAGGAACTCCTCGCCGCCCATGCGCGCCACCAGGTCGCCAGCGCGGCGGGAGCAACTGGTCAGCGCCCGGGCCACCGACTGCAGGCAGCGGTCCCCGGCCTGGTGGCCGTGGTGGTCGTTGTAGCGTTTGAAATGGTCCACATCGATGGCAACAAGCGCCACCGACAGGTCACGCTTTTGCGCATGCGCCCAAGTCTGCGCCAGGAACGACTCGGCCGAACGGCGGTTGGCAACATCGGTCAGGGCATCGGTGGTGGCCAGGTGAGCGAGTTGCGCATGGGAGGTCTCGAGCGCGTCCTGAAGGGCGCGCTCTCGCTGTGCCATCAGGAAGGCGTAGCGCTCGTGGCGCTCCAGCGTGTAGTTGCCAAACAGCGTGAAAGACATCACCACCAACACCAGCAAGGTCGCGTTGATGTTGACCACACCCGTGAAGTCCGGCAACGTGAACACCAGGAAGGCCTGGACCAGCGCAACCCAGCCGGCCATCGCCATCGCAGGCCAGAACCGGGCCAAGGTGCAGGTGTAGACGACGATGATGTTGAGCTCGACGACCCTGGAGAGAGCCCATCGGCTCTCGGCCTGGAGAAGGATGACCCCCGTCAGCAAGATCGCCAGCATCCCGGCCAGGGCGATGCCCCACTCGGTCAACTGAGCAGACCTGATCAGGCGCAAGGTCCACAGCCCCGCCAGCACCACCGGGGCATACACCCCCAGGCGCAAGGCGGCAGAAAGCCCCAGGGTCTCCGGCGTGAGCCACCAGTCACTGACCAGCATGCCGGCAAACAGCAACACCGCCGCCACCCCGGATGCCGTCACGTGTCGCAGCCTGTCCGCTGCGCACTCCTGCTGAAAGAAGGCTTCCAGCGCAGGCGGAAAGACCATCAGCGGGAAACCCCGCTCCAGGGTCTGCTCGACCAGCGCAGCGCGATCGGGAGGCTGTTGCCCCGTCACACCACCCTCTGATTGAATGACACCTGCTTGCGGCAAACCCGACTCCTGCGGCGGCCCTGCCCCACAACACCGGGCACAGGCTGGACGCGATCATGCGTCAGCCCATGAGAAAACGCCCCGGTGTTTGCGCGGCCCCTGGGGCAAGCCCACCCCAGCATCCTGCACTTTTTCACGCAAGGCGCAAGTGACGCAAGGCACAAGCGCGTCAACGGCTTGCCGGTTGCGGCTCAGGGCCGTTCACGCTGGCGGATGCTGGGCACGTCAAAAGGCACCAGCAGGCGCGCCCGCACGATGGTCAAAGGCAAGGCGGGCATGGCTTCTCGCACCACGAAATCCATTTGTCCGTGGAGTTGGGCCTGCAGGTCTGCCTGCACATGGGGGCGCAAATGGAAGACTGCGTCCAGAGGCACGTCAACTGGCGCCCTCAGCTCCCCACTGACCAGCGCCTCCATGTTCACGGGCACCTGCGCCCGCACGGGCACACTGGCCTTGAACGGCACGTTCAGCGTCACGGGCAAGCTGACATCGAACACGGGCAGCCACGAGAACAAGGGCACCCGCATGCTCAATTCGGTCTGCACAGGCACCACCTGATCAACCTGCACCACGGTGTCGATCTGCACCAGCGTCTGAAGGCTTGTGCGAGTCAGCAAAGAATCCTCAATCTGGGCACGCAAGCGTTGGCGAACGGGCACGCTCACCAGGGGTCGCAAATCGATCCGGGTGCTCACAGGACGCTGCACGCTGGCCTGGGCCTGCAGACCAGCGGGCAGTTGCAAGGTCACCGGCTGCTCGTGCAAGTCCATGCGCGCATCGAGCTGGGTGTAGACGAACCAGACCGCGCCCAGCATCAACGCGAGCCACACCAGCAGCACCAGTCCGCCGACGACCAGCAGGGACTTCAGGCTGATCGGTCGGTGCCAGCCGCCACGCGCCAGGGTCGATGCCATCGCTTCGCGCTCAGGGCTTGGCAGGCCTGCGCAGGCCCAGCGACACCGCCTCGAAAGGCACGGTGAGCGACATCAGGTCCAGCCCCGCCTCGACCTGCCGCTGCGGGAAGGTCAGGCGCGCGTTCACCGGCTCGCTGATCGGCAGGGCCAAGGACTCGCGGATGGGCACCCTGGTCTCGACCACCGTGTCGATGCGCGTGCGCAGGGGCTCGGTGATGCGGACCTGCGCCTGGGTGGTCAGGGCCACCGGCAAGTCCTGCTTGACCGGCACAACGATGTCGATGGGCACGTCGGCGCGAACCGGCACCTGCCCCTTGACGGGCAGGCTCAGCGGGATGCCCATCACGCGCGTGCGCACCGTGCTGTCCACCTCGATGACCTGGTCGAGCTTGAAGACGTGCTTGACCGGCACCGACAGGTTCACCGGCACCACGGTGTCGATGCTGACCTGCACCGGGATCGGGTCAAGCAGCGGGACGCTGATGTCTTGCTGGATGGGCACGCGAACCGGCAGCACCTGATCGACCTGAACCACCACCTTGCGGCTGATCGAAGCCTGCACGTTCAGCTCTTCGGGCAGCCTCACCAGGGCGTGCTGCTCGCGCAGCACCACGCGCGCGGCCAGGTTGTGCCAGGCCCACCAGGCCACGCCGGCGGCCAGGGCGGCCATGAGCAACAACAGCAGCAACGCCGTGATGACCAGGTGACGCCAGGTCACGACATGGCCGTACACGGCCAGCATGGGCTGGGCAGGCTCGACCAGCCGTCCACCTGAATGGGAGGCTGAGTCGGCAACAACCGCCGAGGATGAGGAAGAAGGGCTGGGTTCGGTCACGTGAAGCTGGGCAAGGTCGGCGCACGCCGACAGCTGCCATCAGACTATGCCATGGCGACAGGACCGCCTTGGCGCGAACTCACCCAGGACGGCGAACGGTAAGATCGCGCGCATGGCCACACCCGCCCCCCTGTTCACGCAACCCCTGTACGAACTGAGCACGGCTCAGGCGGTTTTCCAGGCCCTTCAGGCCGAGGCCCAGGCACGCAGCATGACACTTCGCGAGCCACCTCCCGCACCGACGACCTGCTGCGGCCGCGGCTGCAATGGCTGCGTCTGGGAAGGCTTTTACGCCGCTGCCACCTACTGGCGCGACGAGGCCCTCCTGATCCTCGAGCTGGGCTGACACTCAACGCTCAAGGGCCTGGCACCCAAGCACCCGACGACACGACCATGCGCGGCCAGGCACGCGGGCTCCCGCGCCAGGCCAGAGCGCATCAGGCCACCTCGAAGGTGAACTCGCCTTGCTCGTTTGCCCCCACGCGGATGCGCTCGATCGCACGCCCATCCGCCATCGCCGCCAGCACCGCATCGGCCACCTCGGGCAACATGCTGCCGTTGAGGATGTGGTCAACCGCGCGCGCGCCGGTGTCGACCTCGGTGCAGCGCGCCAGCACGGTGTCGATCAGCGACTCATCGAAGGTCAGGTCGGCCTGGTGATTCGCCTTCACGCGCGCCGCGATGCGCTCAAGCTTGAGTCGGATCACCTCGGCCAGCACGTCGTCGTGAAGCGGGTAGTACGGCACCACCTTGGTGCGCCCGATGAAGGCAGGCTTGAAGGTCTTGTAAAGCACGGGGCGCAGGCCCTCGGCCAGCTCGTCGGCGGCGGGCATCGCCTCGGGTGACTTCATCACCACGCCACCGGCTTCTTCGTCGTGCTGCATGCAGGCCTGCATGATCTGCTGCGAGCCGGCGTTGGAGGTGAGGATGATGAGCGTCTGGCGGAAGTCGATCTCGCGGCCTTCGGCATCGTCCATGCGGCCTTTGTCGAAAACCTGGAAGAACATCTCCAGCACGTCGGGGTGAGCTTTCTCGACCTCGTCGAGCAACACCACGCTGTAGGGCTTGCGGCGCACGGCTTCGGTCAGCACACCACCCTGGCCGTAGCCCACGTAGCCCGGTGGCGAGCCTTTGAGGCCGCTGACGCTGTGGGCCTCCTGGTACTCGCTCATGTTGATGGTGATGAGGTTGCGCTCACCACCGTAGAGGATGTCGGCCAGGGCCAGCGCGGTCTCGGTCTTGCCGACGCCGCTGGGGCCCACGAACAGGAACACACCGCGCGGCTTGTTCGGATCTTCCAGTCCTGCGCGGGCGGTGCGCACGCGCTGCGCGATGGCGCCCAGGGCGTGGTCCTGTCCGATGACGCGCTCTTGCAGCGTGGTGTGCAACTGGCGCACGGTCTCGATCTCGTCGAGCACCATCTTGCCCAGCGGGATGCCCGTCCAACCGCTGACGATGTCCGCCACCACGTGGCCATCGACCTGCACCGGCACCAGCGGGGCCTCGCCTTGCAGTGCGCGCAGGTCGGACTGAAGCTGGCTCAACTCGGCGGCTTCGTCGTCGCTCAGGCCACCGGCCTGCTGCTCACCCTTTTGGCGCAGCGCCAGAATGGCCTGCACAACCTGCTGCTCTTGAGACCAGCGCGCTTCATCGGCTTGAAGCTGACGCTGCAGGTCCAGGCGAGCCATGCCCAGCTCATCCAGGCGCACCGCGCGCTGCGGCGAGCCTTCGATGCGGGCTGCGACCTCGCGCTGCAAGGCGGCCACCTCGGCGTCGATCTGCTCGATGCCACGGCGCGCGTCCTCGATGCGGGCGGGCGTGGCGCTCTGGCCCAGGGCCACGCGCGCGCAGGCGGTGTCGAGCACGCTCACGGCCTTGTCCGGCAACTGGCGACCGCTGATGTAGCGCGAGGACAGGCGCACCGCCTCGGTGATGGCCTCATCGAGTAGGCGCACGCCAAAGTGCTTTTCCATCAACGGGGCCATGCCGCGCAGCATCGCTGCAGCGATGCCCTCGCTCGGCTCCTCGACCTTGATGACCTGGAAGCGCCGCGCCAGGGCCGCGTCTTTCTCGACGTACTGCTTGTACTCACTCCAGGTGGTCGCGGCGATGGTGCGCAACTCACCTCTCGCCAGCGCGGGCTTGAGCAGGTTGGCCGCGTCACCACCGCCTGCCTGGCCACCGGCACCGATCAGCGTGTGTGCCTCGTCGATGAACAAGATGATGGGGTGCGGGCTCTTGCGCACCTCGTCGATGACGTTTTTCAGGCGGTTCTCGAACTCGCCCTTGACCGACGCCCCTGCCTGCAGCAAGCCCATGTCGAGCACATGGATGGCCACGCCCTGCAGAGCCGGCGGCACGTCGCCCGAGGCCACGCGCAAGGCCAGGCCTTCGACCACGGCCGTCTTGCCCACACCCGCCTCGCCGGTGAGGATGGGGTTGTTCTGGCGGCGGCGCAGCAGGATGTCGATGGCCTGGCGGATCTCGGTGTCCCGACCGATGACTGGGTCGAGCTGGCCTTGACGGGCGCGCTCGGTCAGGTTGGTGGTGAACTGGTCCAGCGCCGGGGTGCGGCCCGGGCCCTGGGCGGCATCGGCACCCAGGTCAGCTGGCGATGCGCCGTCGGCGCTGGCTGATGCGGAGGCGGCCACCGGTGCTTCGGGCGAGTCGGTTGTCAGCTCGGCCAGGCGATGCTTGAGTTCGGTCAGGTTGAACTGAGCCAGGCGCCGCGAGCTGCGCACGGCCAGCTGCGACAGCGTGGGCTCGGTCAACCAGGCCAGCAGCAGGTGCGCGCTGCGGATGCGCGCAGACGGCGCCGACAGCGAGGCCACCAGCCAGGCCTGCTCCAGCAACACCGGCACGTGCACCGAGAACACCGGTGGTCGATTGCTGCCCGAGGCAAAGCGTGACAGCTCGGCCTCCAGGTCGTGCACCAGGCCATCGATGGACACATCGGCATGTCGACACAGCAGTTGCAGGTCGTTGGCCGGCTGGGCCAGCAGCGCCAGCATCAGGTGTTCGATGTCCACCTCGTGGTGGCCGCGCTGCTTGCACAGCACCACCGCTTGCTCGGCGGCACGCCGGGTCGAGTCGTTGAGCTTGGTGATCAGCAGTTCGAGGGGGTGTGACATGGTCTCGCCTTTTTTTGTGATGTGATGGGGTAACGGGGGTCAGGCCGCAGCCTGGATGTCGTAGCGAACGTCGTCGCGATCGGCATGCGCGGGGCGGCTCATCAGGAAGGTGTCCCAACCCAGGCGCCCCAGGCTGTCGGCCCGATCGGAGCAAAGGGCAATGGGGCGCACGTCGTCCTGGCGCAAACACAAGCGCACCTCGAACTCCAGCGACGGCCCCAGGAGCAGCCCCAGCCAATGACGCAAGGCCCGCTCACCTGGCCCACCGGGCAAAAATCGCCGGAACCGGGCATGGTCCAGGGGCCCCAGGGTCAGGCGCACACGGAGGTTGCGCTGCCAGACGCGCTCGCCCACCACGGCACTGCGCCCGAGCAAGCCACCTCCTTGCTCCAGCCCCAGGCCCAGGTGGGTTCGCCCCTCATCCGGGATGCGATACCAGCGTCCCACGAAGGGCTCGACCTCCACCGCCACGCCAAGGTAGCGCTGCAACAGCCGCTGCAGCTGCGGGGCTGGCAGCGTGCGTTGCTGCAGTGCGCCTGCAAAGTAGGCCAGGCCTTCATCGGAAACACCGCCGTGTTGGGGCTCCAGCCGCTGCCGCAAGCCTTTGAGACCGATGCCGGCCAAGGCCAACACCTGGGGCAGGAAGGCGCGCTGCCGATCGGCCTCGTATTGAAGCGCCAGGCGGTGCTTGCGCCAGGCCTGGTAGAACAACACCACCGAACGGTGACTGAACACGTCCAGGAACGCCCTCGCGGATGGGTCGCGCCCCCGCAACTCCACCTGCCCCAGCCACTCCGTGTAGAACAGTGGCAAGGCGCCCGTGACACCCAGCAGGCCCATGCAGGCTGGCGTCAGGTCAACCTTGTCCACGTTGGCGGGCAAACGCACTGCCTGAGGATCGCGCCAGCTCACGTGCATGGACTCGATCTCGCTGGCCGGAAAGCTCAGCGAAACCGAGTTGCGAAACTGCAGCTTTTGCAGCCCCGCGCCCGGGGCCTGCCCATCGCCCAGCCAACGATCCAGCAGGCGAATGGCCTGAAAAAAGCCAAAACCATGGGGTTCACCGATGAGCAAATCGATCGGGGCGCTGAACCGTGCAGACGGCACGGCCGGCGATGCGGTGCGGGAAGAGTGCGTGGCGCGGGTCATGGCGCGGGTCATGGCGCAATTCACAGCAACTGTCGGTCGCCGTGCCTAGGCGCACAGGTCAGCAACACCTCGCCGGAGCGTGCGGACAGCACCTGCAACTTCGCGTAGCTGTTGACATGCACGTACAGACCGAAGAAGCGATCCATGACGTTGGTAAACAAGCCCAAACCGCTGCCCACAAAACTGTCTTCGTCCACCGTCAGCTTCACCAAGGTGCCACGCACGAATGTGGCAAACGGCTCGCCCGGTATCCAGGCGGTGTCGGCCTGGAATTCGATGCCGACCAGGCCATCGATCTGACGACGATTGCTGGCGCTGTGCGGCAGGTCGTAGAGGCGCAGCAACTCGCGCAAGGCATCGATGCCACCGGCCGTCAAAGACAGGTGGTTCAGCGAGAGCTGAGAAACCAGGCGCCACAACATGCCCTTGCCACGCTCGATGCGATGGCTGCGCGTGGGCTTGCGCAACAGGGTGATGTTACGCGCCGGACCACCGCCTTCCATGAACAGGTCGCCACCCACCGTGCCAGGTGCCAGCAGGTGTGGCAGGTCTCGGTTGGTGGCCATCACATCGAGCGACAGGGTTTCAACCGCTGGCGTCATCGGATTCTGGCTCGCGTCGACAAAACTGATGGACACCTCGTGACCCGGGCTGCGCTCGGCCAGGTCCTCGTCACGGCGCATCTGCCAGTAGGCCAGGCAGTGCGGCTGGGCCCCATCGTCGGACTGAGCATCGAGCGCATCAAGCAACTCGTCGTGCTGCAGCGAAAAGAAGGGACGGACCTCGTCGATGACTTCGCCGTGCGCCGTTTGACGGACGCGATGCACGCGCAGCAAGGAATGCACCTCGTGGCCGTGAGCGCGACGCCCATCCACGACCACGGAGTACTCGGCCTGCCTGTGCGTGACCCGTATCGGGTCGGCCGCATGCGGAAACAGGTTGATCACCGGCACGGCGCCCAGCACGATGTTCGACGCGTTGACCGTTTCCAGGAGCCTGGCCTCGTCTGAATCAGCACGCAAACCGTCCATCAGCAGGTGACACACCAGCTGGGCAGGCTCCGCGTCAACACCCGCGCCAGCCAAGGAATCGATGCCCTGAGCCTGGGCTTGCGCGTGGCCCACTGCGCCGCCCGACTCCGCTGGATTCACCCCGGACACGCCGCGCGGCGAGCACAGCGCCGGCATGTCGACGAAATTGAACTTCTCGACAAAGCCGAAGTACTCAGCCAGCAGTCGGTAGGCCGGGTGAGCGCGCTCGTCCCAATCGATCAAGGCTTCGTCGTCACCGAAACCCGCAGGCTGTGGAAGGGCTGTCGGCGACGCGGGTGCTTGCCAGGGCTGGTGAGGCTGCCAGGCAAATCGCACGGCCCGCGTGCGCCGACACAGCGCCTCGCGCAAGACACTGACTTGCGACGACTCGCCGTCCAGGTGCACCCGCCAGGGCCTGGAGAGCAGCGCCCCCCAGCTCACCTGGGGCGAGCGTTTGAGCAGGGTGATGGACAACACCGACGTGACCCCGGCTGGCACGCTGGTGCCCGTTGGGGCCTGCACCGTGTGGCGGTGACCGACCTCCACGACCTCCAGGGGCAAGAGCTGCACATCGGCCGTGGTGCGAAAGCGGCAGGTCACGCCTTTGACGGGGCGGCTGCTCAGGCTCGTGCCACAAGGCACAGAGACGGCCTTGCTCATCTGCGTCGCCTGCGCACCCAGGTCGAATCGTGCGATGGCGCAGGACGGGAAAGGCCTCAGGTAATGCGGGTACAGGACCTCCAGCAAGGCCTCCGTGAACAGCGGGAAATCGTCATCCAGACGTTTGTGGATGCGAGCCGACAAGAAGGCGAACGCCTCGATGAGTCGCTCGACATGGGGGTCATCGCCCACGTCACCACTCAGCTGAAGTCGCCCTGCGATCTTGGGGTACTGCTTCGCGAAATCGCCAGCGCGCGTGCGCAGAAAGGCCAATTCGCGTTCGTAATGGGGAAGGAGGTCGTCCATGAACTGCCTGGTTGCGACTCAATGGCGCAGTCCCGCCGAAGCAAAACGCGCCTGCGTGACCTGGTAGCGAGACATCGAAGGCATGAGCACCGCGTCAAAGCTGACGCTCTCGCGAGCCGGGCGCACCACCAGGGTGGCGCGGATGGTGAACTGAAGGGCGCGGCCGGGAGCATCGTCCTGCCGGAAGTCGACCGCGACCTGCTTGAGGCGGGGCTCATGGGCTTCGATGGCCTTGGCCAGACCGACGGCGATGAAACGCTGGTCCTCTGAACTGGCGAGAACACGGCCCGCGAAATCGGGCACACCAAAACACATCACCGACGCACGGGCTTGGGGCCCCAGGGCCGACCACTGGGGGTCGGTCGACAGCAGCGCGGATCGGGCATTGAGCAGGCGCTCCAGGTCGCGCGCAACGGTGTCACGCAACTGCTCAACCGAACAGGTCTGGATCAGGCCTTCGGGAGCGTCCGGGTCGGTGGCCAGCAGGCGGTCAAAGAGCCCGCGGCGAATGCGAAGCGCGCTGGACATGGTGCACAGGTCTCAAGAAAAGGCGGGGCGCTCGGCCCCGCCTGATGCAGGCATCCGTTGAGGATGCCGGCGTTCGCTCATCAGTTCGGAGCGTCGAAGGCAGCCTTGTTGGTGGCCAGGCTCCAGGCGGCGACGTTACCGGGCTTGGACTTGCCGTCCATCGTCTGTTGGGTGTAGGTCCACTCGACTGCAGAATAGCGCAGGCCAAAGGTTTCCGTGGGCAAGCCCTCGGACATCACCTGCGGAACCACCTGCGAGATCAGCACCTTCTTCAACTTGATCTTGAGGTACAGAACTCGCTCGCTGACACCGTTGGCGCGCATGAAGTGGATTTCCACGTCGTCGTACAGACTGCCAGCCGAACAAGCTTCCCACAGTTGGGGGCTGACCAGGTCCAAGTCCTTGGTGAAGATCATCTCGCCGTGCTCGCAACGCTCGGCGGTGTGACCGCCGGCAGTCGATGCCGTAGCAGACTTGGGCTGACGAATAAGGTGGCTCCAGCTCACGACCTCAAACCAAGGTGCGCCGTGCTTTTCGGTGCCGCCAGCATCACGAGATTCGCCCTTGATTTCTTTGCCGTTCAGCGCCTTGCCGAACTTGACGTAGATATCTTTCATTTTCTCTCACTCCTGTGTTGATGAACCAGCTCACTGCATCAGCTTGATGCGCGAGCCGGCTTGGTGAAACCGGTCACTTCGAGCCTTGCGGCAACTCCGCGACCAGCCGCAGCGAAACCGACAGTTCGTCAAGTTGGTAATGCGGCCGCACGAATGCGACGGCGCGGTACGAACCCGGACGACCAGGGACTTCGCTGACTTCGACACTGGCCTCACGCAGGGGCTTTTGAGCGCGGATCTCCTGGGAGGCATCCTGCGCATCCACCACGTACTGCATCAGCCAGTTGTGCAGGTAGCGCTCGACGTCCAGGGTGTTGGCAAAGCTGCCGACCTTGTCGCGCATCATGGCCTTCATGTAGTGCGCGATGCGGCAGACCGCGAACATGTACTGGAGCTGAGCAGACAGCGTGGCATTGGCATTCGCGGCATCGCTGTCGTACTTGCGCGCTTTCTGGGCGGACTGCGCGCCAAAGAAGGCGGCGTAGTCGGTGTTCTTGCAATGGACCAGGGGGATGAAGCCCAGGTCGCTGAGTTCCTTCTCTCGGCGATCGGTGATGGCCACTTCGGTTGGGCACTTCAGGGCCAGCTCACCGTCGTCGGTCTTGAAGGTGTGGGTCGGCAGGTCCTCGACCAGGCCGCCACCTTCGACACCACGGATGGCAGCGCACCAGCCGTAATGCTCGAAGGCATCGGTCAGGCGAGCACCCATGGCGTAGGCCGTGTTGACCCACAGGTAGCGGCTGTGATCGCTGCCGTCCACCTCTTCGACAAAGTTGAAGCCTTCGGTGCTGGTGCCTTCCTTCGGGTCGTACGGCAGACGCCCCAGGAAACGGGGCACGGTCAGCCCGACGTAACGCGAGTCTTCCGCCTCGCGGAAGGACTTCCACTTGGCGTAATCGACCGTGTCGAACACCTTGGCCAGATCGCGGGGGCGGCCCAGCTCGGTGAACGATTCAAGCCCGAACAGTTCGGACGAAGCCGAGGAGATGAAGGGCGCATGGGCGGCGGCCGCCACATGCGACATCTGCTCGACGAAGTACATGTCTTCGGCGCCACGGCCGATTTCGTAGTCACCGATGAGGGCACCGAAAGGTGCGCCGCCGAAGGTACCGAACTCTTCTTCGTAAACCTTTTTGAACAACGCCGATTGGTCGAAGTCGATGGCGGTCTTGAAGTCCTTGACCATGTCCTTCTTGGTTGCATTGAGCAGCTTGATCTTCAGGCGCTCGCCGGTCGATGTTTGCTTGCACAGGTACTGCAGACCCGTCCAGGTGGATTCGAGCTTCTGGAACTCAGGCGCGTGCATCACGGCGCTGAGCTGCGTCGAGATGAGGCGATCGATCTCGGCGATGCGGGCGTCGATGCTGGCCGAGAGGTTGTCGGAGATGGTGACCGTGCCGGCCATGACCTCGCGCACCAGCTCGCCAATGATGTCCTTGGCACGGGCGTGCTCGACATCGGTCTTGGCGACCTTGCTGCGGGCGACGATGTCATCGAGCAGGCCGAGGCCTTCGGTGGAGGCGGCTTGCGGCTGGCCTTGGGGTTGCAGTTGGGCGCTCATGGGGTCACTCCTTGTCCTGGCCTTGCGCGGCCTCGGCTTCGATGCGCTGACGTTGCTCGGTGTTGCTCAGGACTTCGGCCAGCGCGTCTTCGAGCTTTTCATTGCCAGCCAGCTTGTTGCGCAAGTCGGAGAGCTTGGTGCGGGCTTCAAGCAGTTTGCGAAGCGGGTCAACCTGTTGGACCACCGACTCGGGGCGGAAGTCTTCCATGCTGTTGAACTGCAGGTTGACACCGAACTCGCCTTCACCCGCGAGCTTGTTGGGCACTCGGAAGCTGGCACGTGGCGACATGCCCGCCATGACCTCGTCGAAATTGTCCATATCCACCTGGACAAAGGCACGGTCCTTGAGCTTGGGCAAAGGCTTGTCCGGATCAGCTTGGCCGGTGAAGTCACCCATCACGCCGACCACAAAAGGGATTTCCTTTTGCTCGATGGCATCACCCACTTCGACGTCATAAGTGAGTTGCACACGCGGTGGACGCACGCGACCGAGTCGCTGTTGAACGCTGTCTTTCTTGGCCATGACCGGACTCCTTGAAGGTGGATTTACTGCAGTGCCCCAAAGGGGTTGTTCCGACCGGCTGGCGCCGGCGCGGGACGGGCCGCCGGAGCGGGCTTGGAAACAGTGGGGGCTTGCGTTGCCGGCGGCTTTGCCGGCGCTGCCAGCGCAGGAGCCACCGCTGGCGCTGCGCCATTTGTGGGACGCGCAGCAGGGGTCAGCGGCGACCGGGGGGCACCACGCCCGGCTCGCCGAGGGGCAGGCTCGGTCGAGGCGGCAGGCCCTGAAGCCGTGGGCGCCAGCAAGATGGGCTCACCCAATGCTTGGTGAATGACGCGCGCCACGCTTTCGGCCTCGCTGCGCGTGGAGCCGGTGACCTCGTTGGCTTTGCGGAGTTGATCCAGCGCTGAGGCGCTCACGCGCAAGCCGCTGACCGCCAGGATGCTCTGAGCGGTGAGATCGTTCACATCGCGTTGCAAGGCTTCATGCGCTTGCGTGATGGCAGGACCGTACTGCCGGGCCTCGAAGTGGATCTGCGCCTTGCGCAACCAGGGTTGCTTGGCGGCCGGGTCAATTCTGGCGGCCTCGTCCAGCAGTTGCAGCGCCTGGTCTGTTTGACCCTGCTTCTGGGCTTTGTCGGCCGCGCTGAGGCTTTCGTCCAGCTTCTCCTGCACCAGTCGCTTCTCGACCTGAGGGTCCTTCGAACCCACGCTGGCACAACCCTGCAAGGTGGCCACAAAAGCCACGCTGACACCCATGAAAACCGCGGCGCGAAACCGACGGCCTTGGCCCGTCCTGCTCAATCTGATGCTCCCTGTTTGGATCTGTGTTGTGACGCCGTGCCATCGGGGCGATCGGTCGTCATTGCGGCGGATTAGAGCCGAATTCGCGGAGGCCTCCAGCCCTCTTTCGGGGGTGATTTACAGACTCTTTCAACTGGTTTCATGTCCACCTCCCCTCTGCTGGGGGGATGCGACCCAGAACACCTTTCCTGATCCGTACACTGCACGCCGAAAAGCGGCGCCAACACCGACCGCACACATCCAAGGGACCAAAAGGGAAGGACCCCATGCGCCACTTGCAGCGCAAGCATCGTCAATGCCGATCAGGGGTTCGCCGCGATGAGCGACTGGCTCTGAGCACCACCGCACGCAGCATCTGCATGGCCTGGCTGTTGCTGTCGCTCAGTGCTTGCGGCACTGCGCCAGGGCGCTTGCCGCCATCGGCCACCGAGACGTCAGGCGTGAGCAGCTGGCTCGAAAAGGCTGGCGACAAGGCACTTGAGTTGACCGGCTTGAAAAAGCCCGAGGTGCCCGACAGCGCCCTGCCCGACCGACGCATCACGTGGCGCTTGCACGCCAGCCCATCGCTCAACACCTTGCCCGACGGGCAGTCCCTGTCATTGCTGGTTCGCGTCTACCGACTTAGAGCACCCGACAGTTTCTTGCAGGCACCAGCCGACACGTTCGGCGACCCCGCTCTCGAGAAGGAGCGCCTGGGCGACGACCTGGTGTCCGTGCGCGAAGTGCAACTGGTGCCAGGGCAACGTCACGAAGCCACGGACAAACTGCCACGCGACATCGCTCACGTTGGCATCGTGGCCCTTTATCGCCAACCGGTGGCAGGCCGCTGGAGATACGCCTTCCCAGCCAACCAGGCAGAGATCACAGGCATTGAAGTGGGCTTGCACGCCTGCGCCATGACCGTGCACACAGGCCAAGCCGTTGGCGTGTCAAGCGAGCGTGTGCGGTCTGCCTCGGTCGCGTGCCCCGGTGCATGACGCCGCCCAGCCAACCTGCCGCCAACACATGCCATTTTCGGAGGTAAGCACTTGATCCAGTCACCCAAAGTCTTGTGGGGAGAAGGCCTGTTCCTGAGGCCGCAGCACTTCCAGCAGCAAGACGCTTACCACGAGTGGCGCTTGACGCAGGTCAGCCGCTCTCTGCACCCGCACGCCTGGGGTGTGCGCCACCTCAAGCTCGACGCGGACGCACTGCAAACAGGTGTGCTGCGAGTCCTGGAGTTGCAGGTTGTGATGCCCGACGGCGACATGGTCCACGCCCCCGCTGAGGACGAATTGCCCCCTCCTGTCGTGCTGGGCTCGCTGCCATCAGCCCAGGAAGGAAGCACCGTGACGTTTCACCTGGCCACCGCAGCGCTGCGCAGCCAAGGCAGCAACATGGCCGCCACCCAACAAGAAGCTGACACGGCCGTTCGCTATCACCGTGCACCGGTTCAAGTCGCCGACCGCTACACCGATGCGGTGAGCGCCGAGTTGATGACGCTGCGTCGCTCGACCAGGCTGCTGCCCGACACCAGCGCTCGCGACCACCTGGTGAGCCTGCCCCTGGTGCGACTGCGTCGAACGTCCGCCGGCAGCTTCGAGCTCGACGGTCGCTTCATGCCGCCTTCGCTGCACATCCAGGCATCGCCCATGTTGACCCTGCACCTGCGCAGGCTCATGGACGCACTGCAAGCCAAGGTCGACGCCCTGTACGGCATGCACCGCGAGCCCAGCAAACACGTCATCGAGTTCAGATCGGGTGACATCGCCTCGTTCTGGCTGCTTCACACGGCCAGCACCGCGCTCGCGGGCCTGACCCACCTCGCCCGCAACCCGGGCTTTCACCCCGAGCGCCTGTTCGAGCGGCTGCTGGAGCTGGCGGGCTCCTTGATGACGTTCTCACGCAGCTTCACCCTGGCCGACCTGCCAACCTACGACCACGCTCAGCCTGGCCAGGCCTTTGTCAAGCTCGATCAGGTCATCCGTGAGCTGCTCGAGACGGTGATCTCCACGCGCAGTTTCGCCATCTCCCTGCACGAGGCCGCACCGTCCTTTCACCGTGGCCGCCTGGATTCCGAGCAAATCACCCCCGGCACCCAGTTCTACCTGGGTGTCAGCGCATCGATGCCCCCGGCAGAGCTGGTGGAGATCGTGCCCCAGCGCTTCAAGGTGGGCGCGCCAGACGACGTGGACAAGCTCGTGCTCTCGGCCATGCCTGGCGTGCGCCTGACCCACGTTCCACAGGTGCCTGCCGCGGTGCCGGTTCGTCCTGGCAACTACTATTTTTCGCTGGAGCCCCGTGGCGCGCTGTACGAGCGCATGCTGCAGGCCCAGTCGCTGACCCTCTACACGCCAACCGGCATCCAGGACCTGACCCTGGAGCTGGTGGCGATCAACGCCTGAGCCCCACCCCATGAGTGCATCCGCCCAACCACCCAGCTTGTTCGGCAGCAGCCAGCCGCCACAAGGCGCGTCAAATCAGGCTGCAGCCAGCGCGCAGTCCTCGGCGGCGACCGCGTCCTCACGCCTGCTCGACCTGATGTACGACGGCTTCTACCTGCTGTTTTTGCTCAAGGGCAAACACGCACCGACGGACGCCGAGGTCTTCCGTGACCGCATCAAGCAGTTCTTGACCCAATTCGAGCGGGGTGCGGGCAAACTCGGCGCTTCCGCTGAAGACATCTACGCTTGCAAATACGCCTTCTGCGCCACGGTGGATGAGGCCGTGCTGATGTCCTCGTTCAAGGTGCGTGAAAGCTGGCAACGCCTGCCCCTGCAGGTGCAGTTCTTTGGCGACCAACTGGCGGGTGAGCAGTTCTTCCTCAAGCTGGACGACATGCGCCAGCAAGGCGCTGCACGCCTGCAGGTGATGGAGGTCTACCAGATGTGCCTGCTGCTGGGCTTCCAAGGCAAGTACCTGATCGAAGGCAGCGAAAAGCTCGGCTACCTGACCGCCAGGCTGGGTGACGAGATAGCTCGCATGCGCGGCAACTCGGCAGGGTTCGCTCCGCACTGGGCCGCGCCCGATCGCGTGCGACACCAACTGCGTCACCAGGTGCCTCTTTGGGCCATCGGCTCGCTGTTCGGCCTGATGGCTGCCCTGGCTTTCATCGGCTTGCGCTGGCAGTTGTCCGAACACACCCAGGCAACCTTGGGTGCCCACCATCACATCGTGCAACTGGCCCCGCAGTCGGCGCACATCACCATCACCCTGCCCTGATCAGTCGGCGTCTGGCAAGCCCGGTGCGTCGGGGCCTCCCGGCTCGCTGGCACCGTCCGGCGCGCGTGCGTCACCGGCGAGCTGGCGCAGGTGCCTGACCCGCTCACCGATTTTGATCTCCAGGCCACGCGACACGGGCTGGTAGAACGCCTGCGGCGCCATGCCATCCGGGAAGTAGCGCTCACCTGCGGCCACCGCCTCAGGCTCGTCGTGAGCGTAGCGGTACCCATCGCCATGGCCGAGTTGCTTCATCAGCTTGGTGGGGGCGTTGCGCAGGTGCATGGGCACCTGCCGCGTGGTGTCTTGCTTGACCCAGGCACGCACCGCCTTGTAGGCCGTGTAGGCGGCGTTGCTCTTGGGTGCGACAGCGAGGTAGATCACGCATTGCGCGAGCGTCAGTTCACCTTCGGGCGAGCCCAGTCGCTCATAGGTTTCGGAGGCATCCAACGCCATGCGCAGGGCTCGCGGATCAGCCAGGCCGATGTCTTCGCTGGCCATGCGCACCAGGCGCCGAGCGATGTAGCGTGGGTCCACCCCACCGTCGACCATGCGCACGAACCAGTACAGCGCCGCATCGGGGTCCGAGCCTCGAACCGATTTGTGCAGCGCCGAGATGGTGTCGTAGAACTGATCACCCCCCTTGTCGTAGCGACGCAGCTGTTCGCCCAGGGCTCGCTCCAGTTCCGGCTCGTCCAGCACGTCTCGCCCCTTGAGCATGCCGCACAAGGCTTCATAGGTGTTGAGCGCACGACGTGCGTCACCATCTGCGTAAGCAATGAGGCGATCGCGCGCGGCTGCGGTCAGCGAGGGACCCGACAGCGCCTCGCGCCCTTTGTCCAGCAGCTGCACCATGGCTTCGTGGTCCATGGCGCGCAACACGTGCACGGTGGCACGGGACAGCAGCGCGGCGTTGACCTCGAAAGACGGGTTCTCGGTCGTGGCGCCGATGAAGGTGAACAACCCCGACTCGACGTGCGGCAAGAAAGCATCTTGCTGGGCCTTGTTGAATCGGTGCACCTCGTCGACAAAAACGATGGTGCGCCGGCCGCTTCGCAGTGCTGCCTGAGCCTGCTCGACCGCGTCGCGGATGTCCTTGACACCTCCCAGCACCGCCGAAATCGCGATGAACTGGGCGTCGACCGTGCCCGCCATCAACCGGGCCAAGGTGGTCTTGCCGACACCCGGTGGGCCCCAAAGGATCATGGAGTGAGGCTGCCCCGACTCGAAGGCGACCCGCAGGGGCTGCCCCTCGCCAAGCAGGTGCTCCTGCCCGATCACATCGGCCAGCGAACGAGGTCGCAGGCGCTCGGCCAGCGGGGCATGGGGCGAGGCTTGGCCACGCTCAGCCGATGCATTCGCCATCCCCGGGGATGGCATGGGCTCGGGAAAGTCCAGGGACAAGGAGTCTTGCATGGGCACGATTGTCGCGCGTGGCAAGTTGCCGCGACAAAAGGTTGAAATGTGACGGTTTGATGAAGGTAAACACCGATTTGGACAAGGTGCGTCAGGCGCATGCTTGATGCATCCGGCGCTCGTTCAGGTCGGCAGACCCCGAACCCACAACGAGCAACGCTGAGGTGCCACATGTTGACTTTGACCCTGCTGGCCCTGGTGGCCGTCCCCGTCGCCATCGACCTGGCCCTTCGCGGTCGTCACCAGACCATCGAGCTGTCCATGGCGCGCTCTGCAGCAACGCTTGACAAATCGGCCTTGATGTAAGAAGATCCGCAGCTTGCCGATACAGGGGAAACCCGAGGAACCCGGGGCATCAACCGGGACCTGATTTTTCTTGGCTCGGCAATTCGTTCATCCCCTCTGACCTCTTTCAAGCCAGTTGGCTTGCGCCATGAGCGCAACACAGTCAACTGAAGCGAGGACGGCGCTCTCTCATCCGCAAGGACACACCAGAGCGCCCCTGTCGTGTCTTGAGTTTCGGTTGGCGGCGATGCCGTCGCTTTGACCGACTCAACGTGACCCCGGCCCCACGGCAAGACCGTCGGCCGCCACGCAGTCCGGACACGTTCCCAGCGACTCACCATGTCCTGCCGCGCATTTGCGCCCGGCAGGCAGGCTCTGTTGTTGCCGCGCCAACTGCGCGGACGCGGGGCTGCTCTCTCTTTGGATGTCAACATGACCGACGCTTCTCGTGACCTCATCGATGCCGAACTGCCGCAAGGCAACGAGGCCAACGAAATCACCCAGGAAACCGCTGCCGAACCCACCGGCCCCAACTTCGCAGAGCTGGGCCTGAGCCCCGAGCTGTGCAAGGCCCTGGCCGACTCCGGCTACACCCAGCCCACCGGCGTTCAGATCAAGGCCATCCCGGCCGCCATGAACGGTGCCGACCTGCGCGTGGCCTCGTCCACCGGCTCCGGCAAGACGGCGGCCTTCATGCTGCCCGCGCTGGAGCGCGTCATCGCCGCCCGCGGCGACAGCAAGCGCCGCGACAACCAGGGCGGCAAGGGCAAGACGCACGGCCCCCGCGTGCTGGTGCTCGCCCCGACCCGCGAACTCGCCATGCAGGTTGCCAAGGCCGCATCCACCTACGGCAAGCACATGCAAGGCCTGCGCGTGGCCACCATCGTGGGCGGCGTGCCCTATGGCTACCAGCTCAAGGCACTCAAAGGCCCGCTGGACGTGCTGATCGCCACACCCGGCCGCCTGCTGGACCACCTCAACACCGGCGCTGCCGTGCTGTCCAACCTCGAAGTGCTGGTGCTCGACGAAGCCGACCGCATGCTGGACATGGGCTTCATCGATGACATCGAAGCCATTGCCGACGCCACCCCGGCCGAGCGCCAGACCCTGATGTTCTCGGCCACCTTCGCCGGCCACGTCGGCCAGTTGGCTCAGCGCCTGACCCGCGACGCCCTGAGCATCGAAGTGGCCTCGCACACGGACAGCCACGACAACATCGAGCAGCGCCTGCACATGGCCGACTCGCTGGTGCACAAGAACAAGCTGCTGGACCACCTGCTGGCCGACAAGGCCGTTGACCAGGCCGTGATCTTCACCAGCACCCAGCGCGACGCCGACATCCTGGCCGACCGCCTGGCCGACATGGGTCACGCCGTGGCCGCCCTGCACGGCGGCATGCCGCAAGGCCGTCGCAACCGCGTGCTGCAAGGCCTGCGCATGCGCCAGCTGCGCGTGCTGGTCGCCACCGACGTCGCCGCTCGCGGCATTGACGTGCCGACCATCACCCACGTGATCAACTACGGCATGCCCATGAAGGCCGAGGACTACGTGCACCGCATCGGCCGCACCGGTCGCGCTGGCCGTTCGGGCCTGGCCGTGACCCTGGTCGAGCGCCGCGACATCGGCATGCTGCGCCGCATCGAGCGCTTCACCACCCATCGCATCGCCGAATCGGTGATCGAAGGCATGGAGCCGCAAACCAAGCTGTTCAACGACAGGGGCCCGCGCCATGACAAGCCGATGCCTGGCCATGGTAGCCGTGGCGGTGGTTTTGGCGGCGGCTTCGGTGGTGGCGACCGCTTCGGTGGCAAGCGCGAAGGCGGCTGGGGCGATCGCAACGACCGCGGTGGCGAGCGTGGCTTTGCTCCGCGTGAAGACCGTGGTTTCGCACCCCGCGAAGACCGTGGCTTCCAGCCGCGTCCGGATCAACGCTTCAAGGGCCCGTCCGAAGACCGTGGTTTTGCGCCGCGTGACGACCGCGGCGGCGACCGTGGCGGCTTCGGTGGCGGCGAGCGCAAGCGCTTCGACGACCGCGGCAACTTTGGCAACAAGCCCTTTGGTGACAAGCCTTTCGGCGGCAAGCCCTTCGGCAACAAGCCTTTTGGCGAGCGCCAGTTCGGTGACCGCCCGCAGGGTGAGCGCAGCTTCGGCGGCGACCGCCCCTTCGAGAAGAAGTCCTTCGACAAGCCGGCTGGCAAGTCGTTCGGCGACAAGCCTTTCGGTGACAAGCCGTTTGGCGGCAAGGGTGGCAAGGCCTTCGGTGGCAAGCCCTTTGGCGAAAAGTCGTTCGGCGAGCGCTCGTTTGGTGACAAGCCCTTCGGCAACAAGGGCGGCTTCAAGCCCGCTGGCGGCAAGCGCCCGGGCTTTGGCAAGCGCGAGGGCTGATCAAGCCAAAGCGGTTTCAGCGAGCTCGCTGAAACC
>NZ_DCXA01000206.1:1270-1507 GCF_002328915.1 Aquabacterium sp. UBA2148 | reverse complement strand
TTTCAGCGAGCTCGCTGAAACCGCGAACGATGGGGCCCATGGGCAACGCCCGCTGAACCCCGTCGTTCACCCCAAACCGAACGAAGCCCTGAAGACGAAGCGCACAAGCGTGATCGTCTCCGTCAGGGCTGCTCCAGCACATCCGCCCCTTTGGGCGGCGTGAACTGGAAGCGATCTGCCGCCAACTTGGCGCGCGAATCGAACTGTGTGAACGTCAGGCGCGAACGCTGCCCGAAG
>NZ_DCXA01000206.1:0-1190 GCF_002328915.1 Aquabacterium sp. UBA2148 | reverse complement strand
TGTCGAGGATCTCCAGCTCGGCCAGTTGACCCTGCCGGAACCCCACACGCACCGACTGGAACTGCCCATCCTTGTTGCGAGGACGGGCCTCCACCCATTTCAGACCAGACGTTGCCTGTTGAGCCGTCGGGGTCGCGGACGCCGCACCCGATGATGACGCAGGCACGTCAATGGTCGCCACATTGCTGAGGACAAAGTCCCTCTCGAGGGCGCCACCTGCCAGCAAGGCTGCAGGGGTCGCGCCCACAGCCTGCGTCATGGGCCGAACCGTGACCTGGTTGAGGTCGGCGTCATAGAGCCAGACCTTCTTGCCATCGCCCACGATGACCTGCTCGGTCGGCTTCGTGTAGACAAACCGGAATCGGTCAGGGCGCTGAAAAGCCAGCGTGCCTTCGGACTTGCGTGTGCGCTTGCCGTCCGGTGAGGTGACGGTCTGCACGAAACTGCCCTGCCCGCTCTGCACGTCTTTGACGAAAGCGCGCAGCGACGCCACGGCGTCAGCCCTGGCGGTCGCCACGCACGCGATCGAAAGGCAGACTGCCACGGCCGCGGTGCGCGACATGGCGCTCATCCGGGGCATAAAAATGGATCCGTTGGTCTGGGTCATTGGCATCGGATGCGGTCTGTTCTCGAGGTGGTGAAGCGATTGTTCGATGGCACTTGCCGCCGCAGCGCGAAGGGGACATGCCCCCTCACCGAAACGAGCTGGCTCAACTCTCGTCCCATGGCGCCGACGTGGCACCGCCATCGCCGCCGCGCTGCGGCACGATGAGCTCGCGGTTGCCGTTGGTCGCCATGCTGGAGACCAGGCCGGACTTCTCCATCTGCTCGAGCAGGCGCGCGGCGCGGTTGTAGCCGATGCGAAGGTGGCGCTGCACCAGCGAGATCGAGGCCTTGCGATGCTGCAGCACGACGGCCACGGCGTTGTCGTACATCGGGTCTTGCTCGCCATCGCCGCCGCCCATGGGCGAGCCGTCGAGGTTGCTGCCTTCGTCGGACAGGCTGCCGCCTTCGAGGATGCCTTCGATGTAGTTGGGCTCCCCCTGCGTCTTGAGGTACTCCACCACGCGGTGCACTTCCTCGTCGGAGACGAAGGCCCCGTGCACCCGCGTGGGCAGGCCGGTGCCCGAGGGCATGTAGAGCATGTCGCCCTGCCCCAGCAGCGCCTCGGCGCCCATCTGGTCGAGGAT
>NZ_DCXA01000310.1:9449-22611 GCF_002328915.1 Aquabacterium sp. UBA2148 | reverse complement strand
CGGCGGCCCACCTGTTCCGCAAGGACGGCATCGAAGCCACGTTCACCGGCGAGCCCAAGCTGGAGGTGCGCGTGCAGCGGCGCTTCAACCCGCAAGGCGAGCAGACCTTCTTCATCATCCCCGGCCTGGTCGGCATGATCCTGAACGTGTCGCTGCTGGTGATGACGGCCATGTCCATCACCAAGGAAAAGGAGCAGGGCTCGATGGAGTTCCTGCTGGTCACGCCCACCGAGCCCTGGGAGATGATCATCGGCAAGATCATCCCGACCTTCCTGGTGGGGGTGGTGCAGGTCTCGATCATCCTGGCGATCGCCTTCTTGCTGTTCAAGCTGCCGCTCACAGGCGACCCGCTGGCGCTGATCGCGTTGTTGCTGGCCTATGGCATCACCACGCTGGCCGTCGGCATCTTGATCTCGACGGCGGCGATGTCGCAGATGCAGGCCATGCAGCTGTCGTTCTTCTACTTCCTGCCGTCCATCCTGCTGTCGGGGTTCATGTTTCCCTACAGCGGCATGCCGCAGTGGGCGCAGGTGATCTCGCAAGGGCTGCCGCTGACCTACTTCGTGCGCGGCTCGCGGGGCGTGTTCCTCAAGGAGTTCACGCTCATCGACATGTGGCCGCACCTGTGGCCGATCATGCTGGCCGGGCTGGTGTTCGGGCTGCTGGCGGTCAAGAGCTACCGCCGCACGCTGAACTGAAGCGCAAGGGAAGTCGCTGTTGTCAATTTGAAGCGGATCCAGAGGGGCTGCTTCAACCCCGAAGCGTGACGGCTGTCACGTTTCGGGAGCAGGTCGACGGGCAGCACGCCTCAAGGCTTTGCCACATCGTCCGAAACTCCCATTGTTGCGTGCTTCACGCTCGATTGGAGATCCGACCATGCGCTTCGTCCCCACCCTGCTTGCCTGATCTCTTGCCTTTGCGTCGGTGCACGCCTTGGCCAACGATCCCAAAGCAACCATCGCCGACCTGGATGCCCGCTTGAACAAGCTGGGTGCACCCAAGGTGGAAGGCACCGCGACCGTCGCCGACAAGGAGGTGCCCGCCATCTTCTTCGGCAAGCGTCGCATCAATGGCAATTACGACGTGGTCGATGAGATCAAGAAGGCCTCAGGCGCCACGGCCACGGTGTTCGTCAAAAGCGGCGATGAATTCGTGCGCGTGAGCACCAATGTGCTGACCCCTGAGGGCAAACGGGGCGTTGGCACGCAGCTGGCTCGCAACAAGGCCTACGAGTCGGTGAGCAAAGGACAGTCCTTTTGCGGCGAGGTCGATGTGCTGGGCACCGCCTACAACACTTGCTACAACCCCGTGAAGGACGCCGGCGGCGCCGTCATCGGCCTGACCTACGTGGGTTTCAAGAAGTGATCAAAGCGGGCCCCGAGCCCGCAGGAGCTGCTCATGAGCCCTCTCAAATGGATCGCTCGTCGACTCAACTCGCTGTCGACCGCGTTGAAGCTGTCCTTGTCGTTCGGCGTGACGCTCGCGCTGACCCTGGCGGTCGGCGCATCTTCGCTGTGGGCCATGTCCCACATGAACGATGATGCCGAGCAACTCGCCCAGCGATGGCTGCCTGCGGTCGACCACCTGGCCCGAGCGCGTGTCGCCATGCTCGAGGCGCGCGACTTCGAGGTCCGCCACACGCTGGCCAGCGACGAGGGCTACATGGAGGAATACGAGGACAAGTTCAAGGCAGCTCGGTCTGCCGTGGAACGTGCCCTCGAGGCACACACACAGCTGATCGCCGGCGAGGAGCAAGCGGCCTTGAGCGCCGCGCTTGACCAGCGATGGAAAAGCTACCTGGACACCTCGGCGAAAGTGATTGCTCTGGACCGAAAGGGGCAGCAAGTCGATGGCAAGGACATCAGCGAAGGCGCCGGCAAATCGAACTTTGACGACACCTTGAGCGCACTCGACAAGCTGTCGGCTCACAACTTCCAGCAGGGCGAGCACGCAGCGGATGACGCATCGATCACGTACGCCATGTCTCAGAAATGGGTGCTCGTTGGCGTCACGCTTTCGCTGCTGCTCAGTGGCCTGATGGCATGGGCCATGTCCCGCAGTCTGATGCGGGACCTTGGCGGTGAGCCGCACGACGTGGCGAGCCTGTTGCGCCGTGTCGCCGACGGTGACCTGACCCATCGCCCCGCGTTGCGCCCTGGTGATCAGCACAGCGTGATGGCCTGCATCGCGCAGATGCAGGAAGGGCTGGCAGCGGTCGTCTCTTCGGTGCGGGAAGGCTCCGAGTCGGTGTCCACCGCCAGCGTGGAAATCGCTCAAGGCAACAACGACCTGTCAGGACGCACAGAGCAGCAAGCCAGCGCGCTGCAGCAAACTGCGGCGTCGATGGAGCAACTCGGCGCGACGGTCAACCAGAACGCCGAGAGCGCCCGTCACGCGAACGACCTTGCCCATGAGGCCAGCCAGGTGGCTTCCAAGGGCGGTGAGGCGGTGCAACAGGTCATCGCCACCATGCGGGGCATCAATGACAGCTCTCGTCGCATCGCCGACATCACCGGAGTGATCGACGGCATCGCGTTCCAGACCAACATCCTGGCGCTCAACGCCGCCGTCGAAGCTGCACGCGCTGGCGAACAGGGCCGAGGCTTTGCGGTGGTGGCCAACGAAGTGCGCACCTTGGCGCAACGCTCGGCAACGGCTGCAAAAGAAATCAAAACGTTGATTGGGGCCAGCGTGGAACAGATCCAGGCGGGCTCCAACCAAGTCGACCGGGCGGGTTCCACCATCGAACAGGTGGTGCAGTCGATCCAACGCGTCACGCAGATCGTCAACGAAATCAGCTCGGCCAGCGAGGAACAAAACTCCGGCGTTCGCCAGGTGGGCGATGCCATCTCGCAGTTGGATCAGACCACGCAGCAAAACGCCGCGTTGGTCGAGCAAAGCGCGGCGGCCGCCGAGAGCCTGCGCCACCAAGCCCATCAACTGGTCAAGGCCGTGTCAGTGTTCAAGGTTCAAGCCTGAACGTGAAGCCTTTCACGCGCGCACCCAGCAGCTTGAGGGATGCGATCAAGTCGGCGCCAATGGCGCCGAATTTCATGGGAACTCAACCTGTTCCCGTGAAAGCGGGGCACCCATGCCATGGCTTCGCCTGCCACCACCAACGCACCCCTGACGCACGCAACACGGATCCACTGGCGCGCCTTCGCGCTCGGCACGGCCTGCGGTCTGCTGATGCTCGCCGGGGGCTTTGCTTCCTGGCACGAGCAGCGCCAGGTGCGCGCCGAAGCCGAGCTTCATGACACCTGGCTGCCGCTGGTGGAGGCCGCTGGCGATCTGAAATCCGATCTGGATGCCTGGCAGGAGGAGCCCGTTCCCCTTCTGGCCGAGCGCGTGGACGCTCGCCTGGCGCAAATCCGCAAGCTGGCGGACAGCTCGTCAGACCTGGGTGGCGAATCGTCTGCAGACAACATCCTGCGCGACGTGCATGGGCGCTGGCAGGCCCTGCAATCGGGGAGATCGTCCGACTGGAACGGCCTGCACGATCGCCTGCGTCAGCTCAGCGTGACCGGCCTGATGCAAAGCCAGAAACTGGCCGACCTGGCCGCTGGACGCGGCGCCTGAGTCAGCTCGGCGCGAACCCGCGCCGCACCGCCCCCACCGATGCCCGCCATCTCGATGGGAGCGACCGCCTCACTTCGTGCCGAAGATGCGGTCACCCGCGTCACCCAGGCCAGGCAGGATGTAGCCGTGCTCGTTGAGGCAGCGGTCCACGGCAGCGGTGTAGATGTCCACGTCGGGGTGCTCGGACTGCATCGCGGCCACGCCTTCGGGCGCCGCCAGCAGGCACATGAACTTGATCGAGCGGGGCTTGAGCTGCTTGATGCGCGCCACGGCCGCAGCTGCCGAGTGCCCCGTGGCCAGCATGGGGTCGACCACGATCACGTCGCGCTCGGCGACCTCTGAAGGCATCTTGAAGTAGTACTCGACCGGGCGCAGGGTTTCGGGGTCGCGGTACAGGCCGATGTGGCCCACGCGCGAGCTGGGCACCACGCGCAGCATGCCGTCGAGCAGGCCGTCGCCCGCCCGCAGGATGGACACCAGCACCAGCTTCTTGCCGTCGATGACGTGGCCGGTCATGGTCTCCAGCGGGGTCTCGATCTCGATGGGCTGAAGCGGCATGTCCCGCGTGACTTCGTACGCCATCAAGGTGCTCAGCTCGTCGAGCAGGCGGCGAAAGCTGTTGGTGCTCGCGTCCTTTTGCCGCATCAGCGTGAGCTTGTGCTGGACCAGGGGGTGGGAGATGAGGTGGAGCGTGCTCATGGTGACTCGTCTGGGTGGGCAACAGTTGCCACAGTGTGCCGGTGAAATGCCGGCACACGAAGCAGGACGCGTGCCCGACCCCGACCAAGGCGGCGTGTGGGGCAGCCGCCGCCCTGCAGAGCCCTCAGGCCGCCACGCCTTGCGGCATCACCTCGGCCACCATGCGCGCCAGCACCTCGTCAAAGCGCCGGTGGAAGTCATCGACGGCGGCCACCGGTGTCTCGCCCAGTTGCCAGCTGCAGGGCAGGCTCAGCCGCCCGTTCATCTCGACCAGCACAGGCAACGGGGAGATGCTGTTGACCGTGGGCACGATCTGCACCACGCGCACCGCCGCATCGGGCAGGTTGACGTGGTTGGCGTCGCCCAGGCTGGTGGCGTGGCAGCTGATCTTGGGGAACTTGCCCTGGCGCTTGAGCTGCACCCCGATGTGGCCGATCAGCGTGCGGCCCAGCCAGGGCAGGGCTTCTTCCAGCAGGTAGGTCCAGCACATCTCGCGGCGGGCGTATCGGTCCTGCCCCTCTTTGATGCTGGCGTCGATCGACTTGACGCGTTCGCGCAATGGCTTGCGCGCATCCGTCTCGATGACCAGGAAAGCACCCACGTGGTTGCCCCACAGGTGCCCGTGCCCGGCCGACTCGGGGTAGTACTTGCGCAGGTTCACCGAGATGCGGATGACGGCGGCGGCCTTCGGGTCGTTCGGCGCCTGATCGAGGAAGGTCTGCGCCAGCGCCGCGATCAGGAAAGTGTTGAGCGACACGCCCAGCTCGCGCGCGGTGCGGCGCAAATCGGCCACCGGCGTGGGCACCTCGTGGTGGCGCAGGCCCGTGGTCGAGAAATGCGTGCCCAGTTGCGTGGGCCACTGCTGGATGTTCAGGCTGGCCAGGCGCCGCGCCTCTTGCAGCTTGTGGCGACGCGAGCGCATCACCTGGCGCGGCCACTGCCGCCAGTCCAGGGGCGCGATGGAGCCGATCATCGACGGCGCCTCCAAGGCCATGGGCTCGAGCGGCTGGCCATTGAGCCCGCGCAGGATCTGCTTGACCAGCTGCAGCATGGTCATGCCGTCGCCCAGGATGTGGGGCACGCCGAAACACAGCACCGGTCGCTCGGGGTGCGGCACGAAGTGAGCACGCAGGCCCAGGCCTCGCTCCAGCGGCAGCACCTCGTGCATGCGCTCGCGGTGCCAGGCCTCCAGCGCCGTGGCGTTGTCGACATCAACGTGCGGGTCGACCCGGTAGGCCACATCGAACAGCTGGTCGATCAGCGGCCCCTCGGGCAGGATGCGAAAGTGATAGCGGTGCAGGCCCGGCTCCAGCGCGGCGCGCAGCTTGGGGTAGGCCGTGACCAGCTCGCGCAGGGCGCGGCGCATGCGCTCTTCGGGCACCGGCTGGTTCAAGCGCAGCAGGTAGGCCTGCACCATGGTGCCGGCCAGGCCTTCGATGGCCGCGTAGCCGTGCTCGGATCGGTTGAGGGGGACGATGTCGCCGGTGATGACTGCCATGCGTTGCATGCTGCCAGTTCAAGCGGAAATTCGACTCATGGCTTGTGCGGATCTCCCCCCTGAATGAGCAGGCGCAAAGCCGCGTGGGGGCCGCCGCCTAAAATGCGCCCCATGAGTGCTGCTTTCACCCTGCCCCCGCTGGCCAACGACCGCTTCCTGCGCGCCTGCCTGCGCATGCCCACCGACGCCACGCCCGTGTGGCTGATGCGCCAGGCCGGCCGCTACCTGCCCGAGTACCGCGCCACGCGCGACGTGGCCGGCAGCTTCATGGGCCTGGCCACCAACCCGGAGCTGGCCTGCGAGGTGACGATGCAGCCGCTGCGCCGCTACGACCTGGACGCCGCCATCCTCTTCAGCGACATCCTCACCGTGCCCGACGCCATGGGCCTGGGCCTGAGCTTTGCCGCCGGTGAAGGCCCGAAGTTCGCCAAGGTGGTGCGCGACGAAGCCGCCGTGGCCGAGCTCGCGGTGCCCGACATGGACAAGCTGCGCTACGTGTTCGACGCCGTGCGCACCATCCGCCGCGAGCTGGCCGATGCCAACGGCGTGGGCAAGGTGCCCCTGATTGGTTTCAGCGGCAGCCCCTGGACGCTGGCCTGCTACATGGTCGAAGGCGGCGGCTCGGACGACTACCGCGCCATCAAGACGCTGATGTACCAGCGCCCCGACCTGATGCACCGCATCCTCGAGGTCAACGCCGATGCCGTGGCGCTCTACCTCAACACCCAGATCGAAGCGGGCGCGCAAGCGGCCATGATCTTCGACTCGTGGGGTGGCGTGCTGGCCGACGGCGCCTTCCAGCAGTTCAGCCTGGCCTACACCAAGCGTGTGCTCTCGCAGCTCAAGAAGGAGCACGACGGTTTCCGCATCCCGCACATCGTCTTCACCAAGGGCGGCGGCATCTGGCTGGACGAGATCGCGGGCAGCGGCTGCGACGTGGTCGGCCTGGACTGGACGATGCACCTGGGCAAGGCCCGCCAGATCACCGGCGACCGCGTGGCCCTGCAAGGCAACCTCGACCCGAACGTGCTGTTCGCTTCACCCGAGCAGGTGCGCGAAGAAGCCATCAAGGTGCTCGACAGCTTCGGCAAGCCCACCGCCGGCAGTGGCCACATCTTCAACCTCGGCCACGGCATCAGCCAGTTCACCCCGCCCGACAACGTCAAGGTGCTGGTGGACGCGGTGCACGAGCACAGCCGCAAGCTGCGCGATTGAGGATCACCATCAGCCCCAGTTCGCAGCCAAAACTGGGGTTGAGCCCGTGTGCCGGACCGTGGTCATGATGGCCGCATCCAGTACAGGCGGCGCCATTGATGCCATGGCCTGAACCAGGCTGGCCACCTGCGCATCGGACGCGTTGACATCAGCTAACAAGCGAGCTTTGCCCGGGCCATTCAAGCTGAACTCCAAGCCCCCCCAATCGCCCAGATCAATGCCCAATGGGGCGGCGTGAGCGCCGTCAAGCTGAGCGCTGGCTCCTGATAGGTTCGGCAGGAGCTGGCCGCTTTGAGCTTGATGATCGCCCTGCTCCAAACGGAAATAGACATCGGCCATCTCGACTTCACGTCCATCCCGGAGGGCAAACGAGGACTCGCCAATGAAATTTTCGTTCTGCCAGTTGTCCACGTTCGCGTACCGCAACGACAGCAATGAAACGCCTGCTTCAGAGAGCGTTCTCAACTCTCCTTGGTCAGTGACGCCATCGACATTCAAGTCCTGCCACACCAAAAGAGAAGTGAAGTCGGCGTCCGCCATGGAAATCACGCCATCCCGGTTGCCATCGAGCTCAGCCAACTCGCCATAGCCTTCACCCCGGTGCATTCCCCCAAACATTTCCTGCACGCCGTCAATGGCGCCATTGCCGTTGAGGTCGCGCACGATGAATCCGTCCGAGCCATCCAACCAGCCGACGCGGTCCTTTACCCCATCGCCGGTCAGATCAAAGCGAACGTGGACATCAGATGGCGACAATGTGCTGATGCCATCACCCTGCAAGTCAATCACGATCGGTGATCCATTTGCAGCATAGTCCTCCGAAAAGTCGTCCAAATACCTGTCCCAACTGGCGAGTCCGAACATGGGAGACAGGTAGTCGTACAGCGCCAAGTATTCGGAGGTCCAGAACATGTCGAAGTCCCATGACACGTTGACACCAAACACGTCCATGTAGTACTGATCCATGTACTCCAAGCCAAGGCCGCCCGGATATGAGTCCATGAGATCGTCATAGGCGTTATTGCACAAATACATGACCGTGTTGGCGTAGATGTCGGTCAGGGTGCCATCTGTCAAGTAGTTCGCAATGGAAAAGCGACCAAACCCTGCGGCAGTTAGTGCCCTGTCGGCAAAATCAACGCAGTTGTTGCAAAACGCCGCATAGGCATTGTTGCCTGCGTCCGCCGCTTGAGCGAAGGCCAGCACCGCGTTGTACTGGGCTTGTGTGAGTGTGATTTCGTGAAAGCTGTACGCAGAGGGATTCTTGGAAATCCGATCACTTGTCCGATCCGTTTCGATCTGAACGCCTACACTTGGGCTCAGATTGGCTCCATAGGTGACTTTGGAGCCATCGCCGGCCACCAAAGTGATGTTGACGTGGCCCGTCGGGCCATCGGTAAATTGATTGATCAGCAGGGCTGGCATGTCACGTCCTCATCAGTAGGTAAGCACGAAGGTATCGGAGTCAGCTTCTTTCAACTTGCCGGGTCGACGCCGCGCCAATTCTCGGGCGATGTCTTTGGCCGCAGGTGGGCTCAAAGCTAGCCCTGGCGCATGAAGGTCGCCTATTCCATAGGTGGTCGCATACTTGTCCGGCCCGAAAAGGAACTTTGACGGATGCGCGATGGCAGCCATCATTGCGTTGCACAACATCTCATCGGAGCGGATGAACTCGGCAATCTGAAAAGCGACGCAATGGCCGTTTTTGCCGCAGTACGGTGGGCTGTAAACCACTTTCCATGCCTTGCACCGCAAAGCCAGCCACTCAGCGCGATCATTGCCACATAGCGGCATTTCAGAGAAACGGGTGTGACTCCACGGATCGAATGTTTTGCCAGTTTGCAAATTGAGCTGGCTATGCAAATAGGTGGTGTAGTCGGCGCCCGTCAACTGGATTGAGAGGCTGTTCGTCATCGCATCCTTGTAGCCCATGGCCAAATCGAATGGATCAATGATCCACGCATGAATTGACAGTGGCATCAGCGCCATCAGGCTGCCTATGAAACTTGAAAGGATCGCGATGATTCGCTTTTGCTTCTGAATTTTCATTTGCAAAATCTCCAGAAAATCTGCACAAGCGAGTACCACCGACGTTGAGCGGTCAAAGAGCCGTCAAGTGCGGAGGCTCGTCCATTTTGTTCAATACAGATTGACGACAGCCGTCGGCCTGCCACTCGACCGCAACTCCACTCGTTTCAGATGCGTGGGCCGTGCAGTGCGTGCAGGTGAACACCCCAAAAGGTGCCTGGCCCGTTGTGGGCCATAGCGAAAACCGGTCCAGACTTCAGCGCCCTGTTTAGGTATGTTCTCGCAAATATCGCCAATTGAACGGACGATCCGAGGCCACAGGAGCGGATCGTCCACCACAGACGGATGAAACTCCATCGCCACGCATCCCGACCAATTGTCACAAGCTTCATTGCGAGATGAGACAGCGAGCAAGCAAGCTCCATCCCACATCTCAGGAGTGATCTGGTGAAGCTGACTTGCATGACACAGAGGCATGTCATAGTTCACAGGCTGAGCAATGACACGTTGGCTCATCCATGCCTCCTCAGTCCAAACCCCATCGATAAGGGCATACGCCACACTGTCTATCGCCGCATGAGTCAAAGCACTGGGGTTCTTCATGAGTACGGCAGAAGGCGCGTTGCATGCAGCCAAGACCAGGCACAATCCGGCGCAGATTGCACCTCGGCTTATTGAAGTCATACTCCTCTCCATTTATATAAGTTGATGCGCCACTGTCGTAGAGTTCAGCGCGCCGGCCAATAGAACACTTGTTCTATTCAGTGCCAGGACTCGGCACATTCAGTGCCTCGCTGAGCGCGAGAGCAACGGCCTCGGCTCGAGAGGCGACGCCCAACTTGGCATACAGCTTGGCCAGTTGGTTGCGAATGGTGGCAGGGCTACGCTGCCTCAGGTTGGCCATTTCTTGATTTGTTCGCCCTGCAGCCAGCCACCTGAGCAGCTCGCGCTCGATGAACGTCAGGTTCTGGGTCTTGTTGTGGTTCAGGTCGATGTCGCTCCGGGTGGCCTGAAAGAGCGCAACATGCAGCAATGGGGTCATGATCCTCAGCCGGTGTGCAAGCAGATCGCGGTCAGGCTCAATCGCGACATTCGCGAAACTGAAGTACGAACCCATGCGACTGGTCAGGTCGGGCAGCCCGTGCAAGGCGAGCCGCCCCATGCCGATCAGCGTGGACTCAACGATCTCTCGCTCCGACATCAGATGACGGTCACGCACGGTGCAAGCGATCACAGGTGAACGGGTGTGCAGCCAACGTTGCAGCAAAGGCCGCTCACGGATGTTGATGGGCTGGGTGACCTGCGCCAATGCCCAATCGGGGTAATTCACCGCGATGTGATGATGCACCGTGAGGTGATCGAAATGCAGTTGCCCGATGACCGCCAACATGAAACCGTGAGGCACAAGCGGCGTGACATGGTCGAGCACCAAACTTTGGAACGACACATTGTCGGTAACGCCAACCGCTGCTTCGGCAAAGTTCGAAAAGCACAGCGCGTGCTCGGCGGTCATTTGCATGTCGATTCCCCGCTTTTTGAATACCGTCAAGCGTACGAGCACTCACGCACGTGCGCCGACATTCAACGGATCGCCCTCACCGAATTTGCAACCAATTGCATCGCTGCATGGTTGACGGCTATATCTCGTCCCGCGTGGCCAGCAACACGGCCGCCAGGATCAGGCCACCGCCCATCAGCACCGCAGGCCGCAGCGCCTCACCGCCGAACCAAACGGCCGAACCCGCCGCGAAGACGATCTCCGACAGCATCACCACCGAGGTGACCTGCACCGGGATCTGCGAGGCACCGTACTGCATCGCCAGGTTGGACGCGAAAAAGGCCACGCCCATGCCGGCGGCCAGCAAGGCCCAATCCCAGGAGAAAACCGGCCAGCCCGGCACCACCCCTTGCGCCGACAACGCCAAGCCCAGCAAGCCGGGCAGGCAAACGCCTCCCGAGAACATCGCCAGGGCACGTTCGGCAGAGCTGTGGCCGGCAGCGCGACGCAGCAGCACGTTGATCAGCGCAAAGCCGAAGCCACCCGCCAGCCCCAGCCAGTCGGCCAGGCCATTGAAGCGAGGCCAGCCGCCGTCGACTGGCCGCAGCACCAGCAAAGCACCGCCAAGGGCCAGGGCCACGCGCAAAGCCGCCTGGGTCGTGATGCGCTCACCGAGCACGCACCACGCCAGGCCCACGGCCCACAGCGGCATCAGGTAGAACAGCAGCACCACGCGCACCACCTCGCCGGTGGCCACGCCCCAATTGAACGCCGCGTTGGTGAAACCCGTGGCCAGCGCCAGCATCCACAAACCGGGTGAGCGCAACACAATGGGCCAGGCCTCGCGTCGGGCCAGGCCGATGGCGAGCACGCCCAGGGCAAAAAACAGCAAGGTCGCCCACAGCGGGTGCAGCCCCATGTCCTGCAGGCGGCGCAAGGGCCACCAGGACAGCCCCCACACGAAGGCGTTGAACAACAAACCCAGGTACGGCATCGGGATCAGGGGTCAGCGGCGCTCGATCACCATGGGCTGGAGCTGCAGCGCTTGCCGCACCTGCATGGCGGCCTGCTGCGCCTCGTGCCTGGATGCGTAAGGGCCCGCCTGCAGCTTGTAGTGCGGCGACTCGTGGAAAACGGCCAGCAAGGGCAGCAAGCCCGAGAGCTGGTCGGCGATGCGCTGCTGCAGCTTGTCGACGCCATCGCGGCGGCTCAGGGCAGCGAGCTGCACCCAGAAGCCTCGGGCGGCGGGTGTGTGGGCACGGGCCGTTGGCGCCGTGCGCGAAGCGGTGTCAGCGCTGCGCTCAGGCACCGCAACTGGACGCGAGGTGGAGGGGGCCAACAGGGGGTCGTCGAAAGGCGCGGCGCTTTCGGTGTTCAGTGGTGAGGCAAAGGGCGTGGCTCGCGCGGGGCTCTCAGGTGGCACTGGCGCTGCGGCCAAACGCGTCGGATCGGGATCGAGCACCGTGCCGCGCTGCCAGGCCCCGCTGCGGATCTCATCGAAGGTCAGTCGCGCGATCTCGACCTGCCCCACACCGGCTGCGGCGATGTCGAGCTTGATGGCTGCGGCATAGCTCAGGTCGATCACCCGGCCAGAAATGAAGGGCCCGCGGTCGTTGACCCGCACGATCACTTCCTTGCCATTGCGCACGTTGCGCACGCGCACGTAACTGGGGATGGGCAAGGTCTTGTGCGCCGCCGTCAGCCCGTACATGCTGTAGAGCTCGCCGCTGGCGGTGCGCCGGCCGTGGAACTTGTTGCCGTACCAGGAGGCCCCACCCTTCTCGCTCCACTCGACATCGCCCCGCAAAGGCTCGTACGACTGCCCCAGCACCACATAAGGTTTGTTGGGTCCGCCCTGCCTGATGGGCTCGATCTGGGGCACCACATCGGGCAAGTCCGCCAGGTTGGGCGGCACGCTCAAAGGCGGGCCATCGCGTTGCGGAGAAGACCCCGGCATTGGCGCCGGAGGCTTCGGCCCCGAAGCGCACCCCGACACCAGCAGGGCCAGCACCCCACACGACAGCGCCAGCCCACCTCCCCAGCCGGCGCGTGCGCGGCGGCCAGAAAAAGGGTTGGAAGCCATCGAGGCGATGGGGCGTGGGCCTGCGGTTTGCATGGACCGCACCATAACCGATCCTCGCGGCACAATGTGCCCCTTCCTGAAACCGACCGTGACCCCGCCATGTCCACCAAGCCCCGCACCGACTTCGACCACGCTTTCGAGCGTGGCATGCGCAACCGCCGTGCCGCCCTGGGAGACGCCTGGGTCGACAAGTCGGTGGCCAAGGCCAACGCCTTCAATGCCGAGTTCCAGCACTTCATCACCGACTACGCCTGGCACGGCGTGTGGGGCCGCCCCGGCCTGGACTGGAAGACCCGCCGCATCATCGTGATGGCCGTCACCGCTTCGCTGGGCCGCTGGGACGAGTTCGAGATCCACATGCGCGGCTCGCTCACGCCCGGCAACGCCCACACCCTGAGCGTCGACGAGGTGCGCGAAGCCCTCATCCAGATCGCCATCTATGCTGGCGTGCCCGCGGCCAACACCGGTTTTGCCAAGGCCCTGGGCATCATGCGCGAGCTCGGCATCGAGCCGCCTGCCCGCCCGGCCGACGACGCCTGGCACCCGGGTGTGGGCCGCTCGG
>NZ_DCXA01000310.1:9154-9362 GCF_002328915.1 Aquabacterium sp. UBA2148 | reverse complement strand
GCAGACGCGCCCCAAGCTGCACGCCACCCTCCGCGAGCCCCGCAGCGGCGAGTACACGCACACCGTGGTGCTCAGCCACGCGCTGGGGCAAGACGGCTCGATGTGGGACCAGGTGGCCAACGAGCTGGCGCGCACCTGCCGTGTCATCTGCCCGGACACGCGCGGCCACGGCCGCTCGCAGATCCCCGCCGAGCCGCTGACGCTGACC
>NZ_DCXA01000310.1:7028-9091 GCF_002328915.1 Aquabacterium sp. UBA2148 | reverse complement strand
GAGCCGCTGACGCTGACCGAACTCGCTGCCGACGCCGCCCGCCTGATCGATGAACTCGCCGGTGAGCCCGTGGTCTGGGTCGGCCTGTCCATGGGTGGCCTCATCGGCCAGGAACTGGCGCTGCGCCACCCCGACAAGGTCAAGGGCCTGGTGCTGGCCAACACCACCTCGGGCTACACCCCGGCGGGCCGCGAGGCCATTGCCGAGCGCATCGCCACCATCGACGCACATGGCCTGCAAGCGATCTCGACCGGCGCCATGCACCGCTTCTTCAGCGAGGCCTTCCGCACCCAACAGGCGGCCGCCGTGTCGCGTCACCAGCGCCTGCTCGAGGCCACCGACCCCGAAGGCTACACGGCCTGCGCCGCCGCCATCTGCGAGGCCGATTTCAGCGGCAAGCTGCACAAGGTGCGCGTGCCCTCGCTGGTGATTTCCGGCAGCCTCGACGAAAGCCTGCCGCCGGACACGGCCATCGCCCTGGCGCGTGCCATCACCGGCGCGCAACTGGTCACGCTGCAAGGCTGTGCGCACCTGAGCGCCGTGGAGCAACCACTGGCCTTTGCCGAAGTGGTCGGCGAGTTTGTCGCGGGGCTGTGATCCGGTGCCGATGCCCGCCCTGCCCACGCGCCACCTCGAGCGCCCACAACCGTGAGCGCCGCACCCACCATGAACCCGGCCCAGATGGCGGCGGTTCAGCACCTCGATTCGCCCTGCCTCGTGCTGGCAGGTGCCGGCTCGGGCAAGACGCGCGTGATCACGCACAAGATCGCGCGCCTGCTGCAACCCGGCGACGGCGCCGACCTGGCCCCCTCGCAGATCGGCGCCATCACCTTCACCAACAAGGCCGCCGCTGAAATGCGCGAGCGCGTCAAAGCGCTCATCGGCCCGAAAGCCGCTGGCAAGCTGCTGGTGTGCACCTTCCACTCGCTGGGTGTGCGCCTGCTGCGCGAGGACGGTGAAGCCCTGGGCCTCAAACCCAAGTTCTCCATCCTCGACAGCGACGACGTGCTCAGCATCCTGCGCGATGCCGGCGCCACCACCGACGCGAAACTGGCGCGCAGCTGGCAGTGGCAGATCAGCCTGTGGAAGAACCAGGGCATCAGCAGCGGCCATGCGCTGTCGGACGCTGGCAGCGACGACGAGATCCTCGCGGCCAAGGTGATGAAGCTGTACGAGGAGCGCCTGCTGGCCTACCAGGCCGTGGACTTCGACGACCTCATCGGCCTGCCGCTCAAGTTGCTGTCACAACACCCTCACGTGGCGCAGAAATGGCAGCGCCAGCTGCGCCACGTGCTGGTCGACGAGTACCAGGACACCAACGCCACCCAGTACGAGTTGCTCAAGCTGCTGGTCGGCCCCGAAGGCATCTTCACCGCCGTGGGCGACGACGACCAGTCCATCTACGGCTGGCGCGGCGCCACGCTCGACAACCTCAAGCGCCTGCCGCAGGACTACCCCAACCTCAAGGTGATCCCGCTGGAGCAGAACTACCGCTCCACCAGCGCCATCCTGCGCGCGGCCAACAACGTCATCCAGCTCAACCCCAAGCTCTTTCCGAAGACGCTGTGGTCGGACCTGGGCGAAGGCGAGCCGGTCAAAGTCGTCGAGTGCGACAACGAAGAGCACGAGGCCGAACGTGCGGTGGCGCGCATCCAGGCCATCCGTGGCGGCATGCTCAGCAACACGCAGCCGGCCGACTGGAACCAGTTCGCCATCCTCTACCGCGCCAACCACCAGGCACGCCCGATCGAGCAAGCGCTGCGCCGCGCCAACATCCCCTACAAGGTCTCGGGCGGCCAGAGCTTCTTCGACCGCGCCGAGATCAAGGACCTGTGCGCCTGGCTGCGCCTTTTGCTCAACAACGACGACGACCCTGCCTTCCTGCGCGCGGTGACCACACCCAAGCGCGGCATCGGCCACCAGACACTGGCCGCATTGGGCGAGTTCTCGGGCAAGTGGAAGGTGAGCCTGTTCGAAGCGCTGTTCTCCGATTCATTGAGCACCGTGCTGAGCCAGCGCGCGCTCGACGGCCTGCACGAGTTCGGCCGCTACATCAACGACTC
>NZ_DCXA01000310.1:0-6951 GCF_002328915.1 Aquabacterium sp. UBA2148 | reverse complement strand
ATCAACGACTTCGAATACAAGGCCCGCCAGACCTACGGTGGCGAGGGCGCCAAGGAGCTGCTGCTCGAATGGCTCAAAGACATCGGCTACGAGCAGCACCTCTACGACAACGAAGAAAACGAAAAAGTGGCCCAGGCCCGCTGGACCAACGTGCTCGACTTCATCGACTGGGTGGCCAAGCGCTGCGGTGGCGAAATCGAGGCCGACGGTGGCATGACCACCGAGAGCGAGCGCCGCAGCGTGATCGAGGTGGCGCAGACCATCGCGTTGATCACCTCGCTGGCCGAGCGCGAGTCCGACCAGAATGCCGTGGTGCTGTCGACCCTGCACGCCTCTAAGGGCCTGGAGTGGCCTCACGTGGTGCTGGCCGGCACCAACGAAGGCATCCTGCCCTTCTGCCGCGACGAAGAAGACATGACGCCGCAGCAGGTCGAAGAGGAACGCCGCCTGATGTACGTGGGCATCACCCGCGCACGGCTGAGCCTGAGCGTGAGCGTGCTCAAGCGCCGCAAGAAGGGCCGAGACTACGTGCAGGCCACGCCCAGCCGTTTCGTGGCCGAGATGAAGCTCGGCGAAGGCGGCCCCAAGGAAGACCCACGAGAGAAGCTGCGGCGGCTGCGCGAAGAAATGGCAGCGAAAGCGCGCAACGCGCCGCCGCCAGGCGGGGCTTGAGCCGGCTCGCAGGCAAGGTTTCCAACCGGCCGCACCGAGCGCCGGGAAAAGCGCCGGAGGACGCGCCGGAAGACGCGTTGGACAAAGCGCCAGACAAAAAAAACCCGAGCGCCGCAAGCGGCCTCGGGTTCTGAAATGTCACCCTGAACGAGGTGAGTGGAGAGAAAAAACGAAACAAGCCCCTGTGAGACACCGCCCTGATGCGAAAGCTCCACAGGTCTGAAACGATTTGTATCGCGCGGCTGCAAAACATGCAACAGAAAGTCGCTTCTTGACCCTGTTTTTCAGGGCTAACCCCTAGGTGAAACCGCTCCCGCCGGGATCGGGGACAATCTGCGGCTCGCGCAGGGGCGACGGCGCCCCCACCGCTGCACCCGTCCCAAGGAACCCTCATGGAATGCACCATCAACTGGCAGCCTGCCTCCGGCATGGCCTTCATGGCTGAAACCGGCAGCGGCCACATCATCAACATGGACGGCGCCCCTGAAGGCGGTGGCCGCAACCTCGCGCCCCGCCCCATGGAAACCGTGCTGGCCGGCACCGGTGGTTGCACGGCCTACGACGTGGTGCTGATCCTCAAGCGAGGCCGCCACGACGTGCGCGGCTGCCAGGTCAAGATCACGGCCGACCGCGCCGAAGTCGATCCCAAGGTCTTCACGAAAGTGAACATGCACTTCGTCGTGACTGGCGTGAACCTCCCCGACACCGCCGTGGCACGCGCCATCCAGATGTCGCACGAGAAATACTGCTCGGCCTCGATCATGATCGGCAAGACCGCCGAGATCACCACCAGCTTCGAGGTGATCGCCGCCTGATCGCAGCGCGACCGCAGCTCGATCGTCGCTCCCGCGACGCCAGGGCTGCGCTCAGATGCGGTGCGCCGTGGTCGTCATGACCCTGGCGGCCAGCTTCATCAGGCCACGCACGGGCGCCGGCAGCGGCACCCCACCGGCCTTCTCGGCCGCGTCCGCGTGAGCCACCTCGTCGTCCCGCATCTGCGCCACGATGGCGCGCGAGGCGGCGTCGGCCGCGGGCAGCTTGTCCATGTGACTGTTGAGGTGCGCTTCGACCTGGCGCTCGGTCTCGACGACAAAGCCCAGGCTGTGACGATCACCCACCTTCGCGGCCACCAGCCCGATGGCAAAAGCGCCGGCGTACCACAGCGGGTTAAGCAGGCTGGTGCGCCCGCCCAGCTCCTTGAGGCGTTGCTCCGTCCAGGCCAGGTGGTCGGTTTCTTCGGCCGCCGCAGCGTCAAACTGAGCCTTGAGCACCGCGTCGTTGGTTCCCCAGGCCTGCGAGGCGTAGAGCGCCTGCGCGCACACCTCGCCCACGTGGTTGACGCGCATCAACGCAGCCGACAGGCGCTTTTCTTCGGCCGTCAAAGCCGGGGCCTCACCGCCCCCCTCCGGGCGCGGGCAGGGCCGAGTGGCCACGTGCGAGCCCAACGAGGTGCGCAGGGCGTTGTCGATGCTCAAGATGACGCGGTCCAGCGCATCGTGCCGGATGGCGGTATTCGGGGCGAAAGAGGAAGCAGAAGCGGCTCGGTTCATGTCGCGCATCCTAGCGCGGCGCGAGGGCCAAGGGCTTGAGACGGATCAGCCGCAACCGAACGCATCACCGCTGCATGAGCCCGCGGCTCTTGGCGATCGACATCAGCAACCCCAGCGCCAGGCCCAGCGTGACCATGGCCGTGCCGCCGTAGCTGATGAACGGCAGCGGCACACCCACCACCGGCAAGATGCCGCTGACCATGCCCATGTTGACGAAGGCGTAGGTGAAAAAGCTCAGCGACAGGCTGCCCGCCAGCAGGCGCGAGAACAGCGTGGGCGCCTGCGAGGCGATGTACAGCCCCCGGTAGATCAGCGCCAGGAAACCGATCATCAGCAAGGCGTTGCCGAACAGCCCGTGCTCTTCGGAGTAGGACGCGAAGGCGAAGTCGGTGGTGCGCTCGGGGATGAACTCCAGGTGCGTCTGCGTGCCCTGCATGAAGCCCTTGCCCGCCACCCCGCCAGAGCCGATGGCGATCATGCCCTGGATGATGTGAAAGCCCTTGCCCAGCGGGTCGGAGGTCGGGTCCAGCAGCGTGCAGACGCGGTTCTTCTGGTAGTCGTGCAGGCCCACCCACTTCACGCCGGGCTGACACAGGTCGTCCTGAAAACCCACGATCAGGCTCACGCCCAGCGCCCCGGCCAACAGGGTCGGCACGATGAGCTTCCAGCTCAGGCCAGCAAAGAAGATGACGTACAGCCCCGAGGTGAGCACCAGCATGGAGGTGCCCAGGTCGGGCTGCTTGAGCACCAGCGCAAAAGGCAGCAGCAGCAGCCCACCCGCGACCAGGAAGTCGGGCGTGCGCAACTGCCCCTCTCGGCGCTGGAACCACCAGGCCAGCATCAGCGGCGCGGCGATCTTGGCGATCTCGGAGGGCTGGATGACGATGCCGATGTTGAGCCAGCGCGTCGCGCCCTTCTTGGTGATGCCAAAGATCGCCGTGGCGATCAACAGCACCACGCCAATGGTGTAGAGCGGCACGGCAATCGCCATCAGGCGCTGCGGCGGCACCTGCGCCACCAGGAACAGCACCCCGGCGCCCAGCAGCATGTTGCGACTGTGGTCCATGAAGCGCGTGCCATGGTCGAAGCCGACCGAGTACATGTTGGCCAGGCCCAGCAGGCACATGTACAGGATGATGCACACCAGCGGCAGGTCAAAGCCCTGGAAGATGGGCTTGATGCGCTGAAGCAGCGACGGCTTCTCGAAAGCGATGTTCATGGTGTGCCCCTCGGGCTGGAGGCGGTCGATGCGGCCGCAGCGGTGGCAGCAGTGGCAGCAGACGCGGGAGGCGGAGCGGGCACCGCAGGGGCGGCGGGTACAGCTGGCGCGCTGGGCGCACTGGGCGCACTCGGCACGGCCGGCGCGGTCGGCCCGCTCACATCGGCACCGAAGGCATCGGTGCCCTTGGGCAGGGGCACCTCGGAGGCCTTGCGCGCCACACCCACCGGGGCCGACGCACGGCTTTGTTGAACCAACGCGATGTCCTCTTCACTGGGGTAGATGTCCAGCAGCAGGTAATCGAGCACGCGCCGGGCAATCGGCGCAGCGGCCATGGCGCCAAAGCCGGCGTTCTCGACGATCACCGCCAGGGCGACGCGCGGGTTGTCCACCGGGGCGAAGGCCTCGTAGAGCGAGTGGTCGCGCTTGTACTCATCCACGCGCGAAGCCACGTACTTCTCGTTCTGGCGCAGGCCCACGGCCTGGGCCGTGCCCGTCTTGCCACCACTGAGGTAGCCGGCCCCCGCGAACACGCGTGTGCCCGTGCCTTCCTGCGTCACGCCGAACATGGCTTCGCGGATCAGGGCGGTGTGTTCGGGCTTGAGCGGGAGCGAGTCGATCGCCTCGCGCACCGGGATCATGCGCTCGCGCGTGACCACGTTTTCGATCTCGCGCACCACGCGCGGCTGGAAACGCTGCCCGTCGCTGACCACGGTGGACAGCGCCGAGGCCATCTGCAGCATCGTGAAGGTGTTGTAGCCCTGGCCGATGCCCAGCGAGATGGTCTCGCCCGCATACCACTTGCGCTGCTCCGGGCGCCGGTAGGCTTTGCGCTTCCAGTCGGTGGACGGCAGGATGCCTGTGACCTCGCCCTTGAGGTCGATGCCCGTCAGGCGCCCGAAACCCAGCTGCGACATCTGCTCGTGGATCAGGTCCACGCCCATCTCGTTGGCCAGGGTGTAGAAGTAGACGTTGCTGGACTCGACGATGGCGCGACGCATGTTCATCGCACCGCCACGTTCGTTCTCGGGGCTGCGGAACCGGTGGCCACCAAAGACGAACACGCCGTTGTCCATGATGATGGTGTCGGGGCGGCGCTTGTTGGCATTGAGCGCGGCCAGGGCCATGAAGGGCTTGTAGGTCGAGCCTGGCGGGTAGGTGCCACGCAACGCGCGGTTGAGCAGCGGCTTGTCGGCGCTTTCGTTGAGCTCTTTCCAGTTCTCGCTGTCGATGCCGTCGACAAACAGGTTGGGGTCGAACGTGGGCTTGGAGACGAAGGCCAGCACCTCGCCGTTGCGCGGGTCGATCGCCACCAGCGCGCCGCGGCGGTCACCAAACAGCCGCTCGATCAGGCCCTGCAGGCGGATGTCGATCGACAGGTGCACCGTGTTGCCCGGCGTGGCGGGGTTCGAGCGCAAGCGGCGCACGGCCCGGCCGCCCGCGCTGGTCTCGACCTCTTCGAAGCCGGTGATGCCGTGCAGCTCGCGCTCGTAGCTCTGCTCGATGCCCAGCTTGCCGATGTACTCGGTGCCCCGGTAGTTGGCCTGCTCTTCTTCAGGCCAGTCGTCCATGGCCTGCGCCTCGCGCTGGTTGATGCGGCCGATGTAGCCCAGCACGTGGCTCGCCAGCTCGCCATACGGGTAGTGGCGGAACAAGCGCGCCTGGATGTCGACCCCGGTGAAACGGTAGCGCTGGGCGATGAAGCGCGCCACCTCTTCGTCGCTGAGCTTCGTGCGGATGGGGATGGACTCGAAGCTCTTGGACTCTTCGCGCAGGCGCTTGAAGCGGCGGCGGTCACGAGGCTGGATGTCGACGATCTCGGCCAGGGCGTTGATGGTGGCCTCGACGTCGTCGACCTTGGACGGTGTGATCTCGAGCGTGTAGGCGGAGTAGTTGTTGGCCAGGACCACACCGTTGCGGTCGACGATCAGGCCCCGGTTGGGCACGATCGGCACGACGGCCACGCGGTTGGCCTCGGCGCGGTTGGCCAGGTCGTCGTGGCGCACCACCTGCAGCACCACCAGGCGAAAGGCCAGCAGGCCGAAACAGAACAGCACGAAACCGGCCGCAGCCCACAAGCGGGCGCGAAAGCGGCCCAGCTCCTGTTCGAGGTTCTTGAGCTCGGTCATGGGCTGCGCGTCACAGCGGCCGGTTCTTGTCGCGATCGGGCGGGCGCCGCTGAGGCGCCAGCAGGACCGTGGTGACCAGCGGCCACAGCATCGACTCGAAGACCGGCGCCAACAGCAGGCCCCAGCCCGGGAAGCTCGCCCCGGCGAGCATGCGCACCAGCAGCGCGACCACGTGCGCGGCGGCAAACAGGGGCAGGATCTGCAAGGCTTGCGAGCCCACCGTGAACCACAACAGGCGGCGATGCACCGTGATGGCAAAGAAGCTCAGCAGCGTGTAGGCCAAGGCATGCTGCCCGAGCAGCGCGCCTTGGTGCACATCGATGCAAAGCCCGAAGAAGAACGCCACGCCCACACCCACGCGACGTGGCTGGTGCACGTTCCAGAACACCAGGGCCACGGCCAGGAAGTCGGGCACACCCGGCCAGCGGCCCCAGGGCAGCAGGTTCAGGCCCAGCGCCAGCAAGAGCGAGAACCAGATGAAGACCGGGTTGACCGGCAGCAACAGCTCGTTGCCACGGGGCATCATGGGCGGCCTCCTGGCTTGCTGGCGGAGGCCGCGCCACTGGCACCCTGGCTTGCGCCAGGTGATGCCGCGCCACGCCCGACGACCGCCTGAGCGGCCGATGCGGGGTGAGAGGCAGCGTGCCCGGCAACGCGGGCGTGTGCACGGGCGGCTGCCGCAGCAGCCGATGCAGCGGCCACGTTGGCCGCGGAAGCCACGCTGGGCGCGTCGGCAGCGGCCGCTGGCACCCCCGGCGCCGGGGCCTGAGCGGGGCCTTCCAACCCATGACCGGTGGTCTGCAGCAGCAACACGTGGCGGCTGCTCTCGGGGTTGGACAGCGGGGTCAGCACGATGCGGGCAAAGGCCGAATCGGCACGTCGGTCGATGCGGGCCACCTGGGCAACGGGCAAGCCGGGCGGGTAGACCCCATCCAGGCCCGAGGTTTCGAGGCGATCGCCCACCTGCACATCGGCGTTGCCGGCCATGAAGCGCAACTCCATGCCGCGCGACTGCGGCAGGCCGTAGGCCACGCCGCGCTGCTCGGTGCGCACATTGACAACCGGCACGGCCGCATCCTGGTCGGTCACCAGGGTGACCTCGGACGTCAGCGGGTAGACGCGCGTGACCTGCCCGATGACACCGGCCGGGTCGATCACGGGCGAGCCCAGCCCAACGGCGTGTGCCGCGCCCCGGTCGATGACGACCTTGCGGGTGTACGGGTCTTGGGTGGCGTAGAGGATTTCAGCCGAAGTGCTGGGCACGTCCAGGCGGGGGCGCAATTCCAGCAGGGCCCGCAAGCGGGCGTTCTCGCGCAGCAGGTCGTCGACGCGCATCACGCGCTCGGCCTGCGCGGTGATCTGCCGCTCGGCTCGGGCCAGC
>NZ_DCXA01000320.1:27694-35026 GCF_002328915.1 Aquabacterium sp. UBA2148 | reverse complement strand
GGCTTGCGGGTCGAGCATCGGGTCGGCAAAGAGCTTGTCGGCCAGCGGCTCGATGCCGGCTTCGCGGGCGATCATGCCCTTGGTGCGGCGCTTTTGCTTGTAAGGCAGGTAGAGGTCTTCGAGCTCCTGCTTGGTCGGCGCGGCCTCGATGGCTGCGCGCAGCTCGGGCGTGAGCTTGCCTTGCTCCTCAATGCTCTTGAGCACGGCGACGCGGCGGTCTTCCAGCTCGCGCAGGTAACCCAGGCGGGCTTCCAGATCACGCAGTTGCGTGTCATCGAGCCCGTCGGTGGCTTCCTTGCGGTAGCGGGCGATGAAGGGCACGGTGGCGCCGCCGTCCAGGAGGTCAACGGCCGCTTTGATTTGGGCAGGTCGAACGCTCAGTTCGGCCGCCAGTTGCATCAGGATCTTGTCCACGCTCGGGTACCAGGAGGTCTGGGAGGTCGAAGAGGCGCGAAGTTTGCCACAGGGGCCTGGCGCGTTCAGAGCGGCGGCATCGGCGACAATCAGCACCTGTGCCGGGCCCTTGCCCCCCCTGCCCCCGCGCACAGCACCACATCCCTGACCCACGCCCCCGCAGCCCTCAATGGCCCTGATCCCCTACTTCGTCCCCAAGTCGGTCCTCTTCAACCTGGACCCGGAAACCGCGCACGACCTGACCATCGGTGCGCTGGCGCGTTTTCAGAACACGCCACTGGCTTGCCTGTGGGCCGAAAGCCGCGTGCAGGACCCGGTGACGCTGGCCGGCGTTACCTTCCCCAACCGCGTGGGCATGGCCGCGGGCCTGGACAAGAACGGGCGAGTCATCGACGGCCTGGGCGCCATGGGCTTCGGCTTCGTCGAGGTGGGCACCGTCACCCCGAAAGCACAGCCGGGCAACCCCAAGCCGCGCATGTTCCGCCTGCCCGAGGCGCGCGCACTCATCAACCGCCTGGGCTTCAACAACGAAGGCCTCGACAGCTTCCTGGCCAACGTCAAGCAGGCACGCTTTCGCAGCAACGGCGGCATCCTGGGCCTGAACATCGGCAAGAACGCCGCCACGCCCATCGAGAACGCGGTCGATGATTACCTGATCGGCCTGGCCGGCGTCTACCCGCACGCCGACTACATCACCGTCAACATCTCCAGCCCCAACACCAAGAACCTGCGTGCGCTGCAAAGCGACGAGGCGCTCGACGACCTGCTGGGTCGCCTGCAAGAGCGGCGCCAACAGCTGATTCAGCAGCATGGCCGCACGGTGCCGATGTTCGTGAAGATCGCCCCTGACCTGGATGAAACGCAAGTGGGCGTGATCGCTGCCACGTTGCTCAAGAACGGCATCGACGGCGTGATCGCCACCAACACCACGATCTCGCGCGAGGCGGTCCAGGGCATGCAGCACGCCGAAGAAACCGGCGGCCTGAGCGGCGCACCCGTGCTGGAAGCAAGCAACCAGGTCATCCGCCAGCTGCGTGCGGCGCTGGGCCCGCGTTACCCGATCATCGGTGTGGGGGGGGTGATGAGCGCTGCCGACGCACGTGCCAAACGCGACGCTGGCGCCGATCTGGTCCAGATCTACACCGGCCTGATCTACGAAGGACCCCAACTGGTCCGAGCCTGCGCCGAAGCGCTCAAGCGCGGTTGATCAGGCCCGAGGCCTGCTCCCAGGTCTGCTCGCACTCTTTGGGCACCAACGCCAGCGCCCGCGCATAGCGAACGTAAGCCTGATGCATGGCGGCGTTCGCCTTCTGGGGCTCCTGGGTCTGCGCGTCAACGATCTCGTTGGCCAAGCTGGCCACCGTTCTCAACGTGGCTTCAGGACCAACGGGGGTGCGCACGGGCTTGTTCAGCGGACAAGGTTGCGCTGCCTGCACAACACGGTCGTGCAGGCCCCAGTGACGCATGACGGCCAGCGTCAAGGCGCCCAGGTCAACACCCAACACCGCGCTGGCTGCGGCTTCTGCGCTCATGCCGGGGGTGGTGGCCTCACCTGATTCAGACACCGGCGAGGCTTGCATCAGCCTTTGCATCTGGGCGGCCTCTTCGGGGAAGTGATAGCACATCAGCAAGCTGCCCAGGCGCTGTGACATCGCGGCCAGGCTCGCTTCTTCATCGCTGATGGAAAACGGCGCCATGAGGCGAGCGATCGCACCCGCCAGGCAGGCGCGGCGCAACTCTTCGTCCAGTGCGGCCACCGTGCCCTGCCCGGCTTCAGGCGAGAGAGACGACTGCGCGCCCAGCACACCTGGCCAAGGGCGAACCGCCGCCGCGACCTTGCGGATGCCAGCCTGCCCCAACAGCAACACGGCGCGCGAAAGCGTCGTGACCCCGTCGTCGCTGCCCGGGCTGCGATAACTGGCGGTGTTGACGGTGCGCAGCAGCTCCCAGACCATGGCGGGGTTCTTCACCAGCACATCGACAAAATCATCGACCCGCAGGCTTTCCGCCGACAGGCTGGCCAGCAAGGCTCGTTCTGTGCCGGGGCGGCTTGGCAGCGCCCCCACGCTGTTGAGCCGATCCAGCAGCAGCGACAGCGGTCCACCAGACTCTTCGGACTGGGTCTTGATCCAGCCCTGCAAGGCGCTGAGCAGCGTGCGCGCATTCAGGTAGCGTTGCCGATGCTGGCGATCGGTCGCACGGTTGACGATGGCCCGCAAGGACTCGGACACCGGGTGGGGTGTCGTCCACGGCAAGCGAACAATTTCGCGCCCCACGCGGGAGGCGGCGCTGCCCATGTCGGGGTCGTCCAGCGCAGGGTGGTTGGCCAGCAGGCGGTGCATCAACAGGCCAGCCATGAGCACGTCGCGCTCGGCCTGCTGCCTGATCGGTTGACGCACCCGGGGAGCACGTCCGCTTTGGCCCGGTTGCTGGGCCTCGATGCCAACCGCCAGGCCGAACAACTGCGCGTGCCCGGTCTTGTCGATCAGCACGGTGTGCAGGCCGATGTCGAGGTGGGCAACGCCACCATCGTGTGCGTAGGCCAGGCCCTCGACCACATCGGCCATCCAGGACGCCACATCCTGCGCGCTGGGCAGTGCGCCCGATTGCAGGCGCTCGACCAAGGTTTGCCCCCCATCTCGCGCGCATGTCAGGAAGGGCCAGCCGTCGTGGCTGCCGACTTCCATGGCTTCACACAGCCGCGGGTGCTTCAGGCGCGAGCTGGACAACACGTCCTGGGTCCACTCCTCGCGTTCCCGGTTGTTGGCCGGCTGCACCCTTGGCACGCACAGAGACACCTCTTGCTGCAGGCGCGGGTCCCAGGCCAGCCAGGTGCTGGATGCCAGGCTTCGCCCCAGCATCTGACGCAACTCAAAGCGCCCGAACAGCCGCGGTGCAGGGGTTTGAGGTGGCTGGGCGATGGCCATGGCTGCGGGCAAGGCGAGGTCCTCGGTGGTGCTGGGAGCAAGAGTCCGCGTCAAGCTTGCCTGGCAAGCGCATCGGCCTCTTGTTACATGGTGTGATTGCACCAAACAATCTGGCACCAGGAAACACCCAGAAAGCCGGAAATACCGGTTCAGATTTCACGCTTCGCGCCACGGCACCCACTGCCCAGCCCCTGTCACGAAGGCCCCATGCACGGCCTGCCCCGGCTGCAAACGCCGAACCACCTCGACATACCGAAACATCTGCTCCTGGTACGCTGCCATGGCAAGCGGTTGCTCGCCCAGCTTGTAATCGATCACCCACCACGCCAGGCCTGTCGGCGTCTGCAACGCGACCAGGCGGTCGATGCGCAAGATGTCGCCACCGTCGCTCAGCGTCACCTCGTTGCCCGACCAATGCAGGGCCTGCGGATCCAGCCAGCGCTGGAGTTCGGGCTGGGCCAGGATGCCCGAGACCCGATCAACCGCCTCTCGCCAGTGACTGGCGGGAAGCTGCAGCGCCTGCGCCGCAGCGTGCACCGCTTTGGCCACCCGCTCCGGGCTGCGTTGCGCCAGGGGCAAGGTCGTCAGCAACTCGAGCCCGCGGTGAACAACCTGACCCAGGGTGCGCAGCGAAGCGCCCTCGGCATCGTCATCTGGCGCGACGGGCGGCGAAGGAGCACGGCGCACCAGACTGGGCATGGCCCTCAAGCTGGCTGGCGGCACGCCCCCCTGGGTGGCGCCCGGTGGCGTCGCATCGGGCCGAGGGCACCATGGCTCCGCTTGAGCCAAGGCCTGTGTCTTGGTCAGCCTGCTCCACCAACTGGCGTTGCGCTCACCCCGAAAGGGCTCGTTGGCACTGACGACCAAGGCACTGCGCGCACGGGTCAAGGCCACGTACAGCGCATTGAGCTCTTCTCGTTGATCGGCCTGCCGCTCTGCTTCCAGAGCCTGGGCCAGCGCGGGAGGTGGCTTTGATTCGGAACGGACAAACGCCACGCGCTGCGGGTGAGCCGCCCCTTCCGGCCAATCCACCAGCAAACCATGGCTCATGCTGCGGGATGCAGACGGGTCGGTGTCCACCAGGAAGACCACCTCCGCCTCCAGCCCCTTGGCGCCGTGGATGGTCAGCAATTGCACCGCCCCCTCCTGGGTTCGCGCCGGCAAGGCCTGAACCGATTGCCGCAAGGCCCTCACCCAGCGATAGGGCGTGGCGTCACGGCCCGCATCCATCTCCAGGCTGTGACGCAGCAAGGCATCGATGTGGAACAAGGCCTGCTGTCGACAGCCTGGCGGCACCGTCGCGGCCACGCGCTCTCGGCCATCGCCTTCCTGCAGGATGCGCGTGAGCAGGTCGTGCGGCGGCAAGACCCTGGCAGCTTGCTGCCAGCCGGCCAACAGCCTGGCAGCGCGTGCCAAACAGTCGCCCGCACCTTCATCGGCCTCACCACCCAGGCGCATCAGGGCGTCCCACCAACTGCCTCCTTGGCGAGCCAGTGATGCAATTTGCATCAAGTCGTCATCCGAGGCACCCAACAACGGAGAACGCAGGGCATGGGCCAGCGCCAGGTCGTGCTGAGGGGAGACCAGCACCTCGACCGTGGCCAACAGGTCCTGCACCTCCGGGGTGTCGATCAACGGGGTGCTGTCGGGCGCGATGTGCGGCACACCGAAGGCGTCGAGCGCCTGTGCCACCAGGTTGAGCACGGCACGCGTGCGGGCCAGCACAAAGATGTCCTGTGCCTGGTGCCTGCCCTCCTGCAGCAGCTCGGCCACCGCGCCGGCGACCTGGTGGGCTTCCCTGCCTTTGGCTGTGACGCTGACCACTTCACGGGGCTGGGTCAGCGTGTCGCGCACCGCCTGCTCGGCCTCGGCACCCGCATCATCCCCATCGACACCCGCAGCTTCGCCAGGCTCTTGCGCGTCACGCAAGATGCGTGGCAAGCGTCGCACGCTGGCCGGGGCCTGTGAAGCGGTCGTGTGAGGCCTGAACCCTGGGAAGGTGCCCTCCCGCGAGGCCTCTCCCATGACATCGTTGAGCAACTCGATGACTCCCGGCGCATTGCGACGGGTGTGATCGCAGGCCAGCAACTGCCCGCCAAGGCCCTCGATCACAAAGCGCTTGGCGGCCTGGAAGACACGCGGGTCGGCGCGGCGGAAGCGATAAATGCTTTGTTTGGGATCGCCCACCAGGAAGACCCTCACGCTGGACGATCCGCCGGCGCCCGCGTAAGCCGACAACCACGTGCCCAGGGCCTTCCATTGCAGCGGGCTGGTGTCCTGGAACTCGTCCATCAACAGCTGCCGAACCTGGCTGTCCAGCCTTTGCAGCACCCACTCGGACAGCGTCTCGTCGCACAGCAGACGGGCCGCCGCCAGCTCCAGGTCCGCCATGTCGGCCAGGCCTCGCTCGCGCTTGAAATCGGCGTACACAGCGAAGAACGCCCTCGACAGCAGCACCATGTGGTGGTGCAGGCGGTGTGCCTGCTCCTGCCGCAGGGCCAACGCCAGGTCTTGCAACCAGGCCTGGGCCCAAGCCAGCTCTTCGCTGCTGCCCAGCTTCTTGCGTGGCTCGCCCTTGTCGGTCAGCAGGGCTTTTTGCAAGGCCTCGGAGCGCGCGCTGGCGTCGGTGAGCAACAAGGCATCCACGATGGCCGCGCCCGCGGCCTGAGCCAAACCACCGGACGCTTGCCCGAGCTGCTTGGCCAGACCGACAAAGGCCTGGGTGGTCGAATCTGCCATCACCGCATCGGCCACACATCCCCAGGCGGCCCAGCGTTCCTGCCACGCGCCAGCGCTGGGCACCCCCTGCTCCAGCACGCCAGCGTCATCGGCCAGTGACAACTCCAATCGGTTGTGCAGGGCTTCACGCAGCCAGCCTTCGGTGTTGAAGCGCCCTGTCTCACGCAGCACGGCAGACAAAGCCGCCACCACCTCGTCACCGGCATCGCCCATGCGAGCGTCGATGGAACGCAGGAAGCGCCCCCAAAGCGGCGCCCAGATCTCGTCGATGTCCTCGATCAGCTGCAACTCCGGAGGCAGCGACAAGTCCGTCAGCACATCCAGCGGCGCGGCCTTGACCAGACGCGAGAACCAGCCGTGGATGGTGTGGATCTCGACGCCGCGCCCCTCCTGCATCCACTCACCGTGCAATTGGGCCAGGCGCGGTGCGCGCTCGGCCAGCAAGGCCTCTGGCACCCCTCGCACGCGTAACTCCTGCATGCGTCCCGCTTCGTCCATGGCGGCAAAGTCGGACAGCCACTCGCGCAGGCGCTCGCGCATCTCGCCCGCAGCCTTGCGCGTGAACGTGATGGCCAGGATCTGCTGTGGCGGCGTGCCCTCCAGCCAGGCCCGAACGATGCGAGACACCAGCATCCAGGTTTTGCCAGCGCCTGCGCAGGCCTCCACCACCACGCTGCGCGCCGGGTCACAGGCCACCTCGTAAAAGCGTGCCGGCTCGGCTGCCTGCCCGTTGATCTCATATGCCGATGCACTCATGACGCGTCTCCCGAGCCCGCTTGGTGCGCATGCCAATGGCCCTTGCGGCAAAGGCCTCGCATCGCGCAATGCTCACAAGCCGCGCCATCACCCAGCGCGAGCAAGGGCGAGCCTTGGTGCATCCGCACCCAGTCCGACCGAAGTTGCGAGATCAGTTGCGCCGCGCTGTCCTGGATGCCTGCGTGACGCAAGGTTTCGACCTTGCGGGCATCGATGTGCACGTAGGCAGCTTGCACATCGCCCTCGGCATGGCCCTCGCTGAGCGCGACATAGAAAGCCAACTGGGTGTCCTCCGCCCCGGACTTGGTTTTCTGCCTCAGAACCGTGGCGTTGCCTGTCTTGTAGTCCAGCACCAGGGTCTCGGCCTTCGACTGCCCGCCCTCTGCGGGAACTCCTCGGCTCACATCGATGCGGTCGAGTTGCCCCACCAGCCGCAGCGACATGTCCGGCTGCCCCTCGTCGAAGTCGATGCGGCACTCCCGCTCGACCTCGCACT
>NZ_DCXA01000320.1:6266-27618 GCF_002328915.1 Aquabacterium sp. UBA2148 | reverse complement strand
GCTCGACCTCGCAGGCCTGCACCCGCCAGCCCTCTTGCTCGTGCTTGCCCAACCAAGTCACGTACGAGCGCGCCAGGTCAGGCAAGGCCATTTCGTGTGGGCGAAAGTGCGGGCGCATGCCGTCCGACAGCAAGCCCATGTCGCGCGCCGCAGATTGCGCGCAAGACAGCCACAGGTCGATGTCGGCCTGCACGCTGCCCAGCGCCACACCTTGGTCGCGTTGCTCATGAAAACGCCGCAATGTCTCGTGCAGCCACGACCCCTGATCCGACCGGGCCAGCCCTTCTTCCAGCTCATCTTGCGCCTGCAGTCGCAAAATCACCCGGGCAAAGAATCGGTAAGGGCATTGCCTGAGCACCTCGTGCTGGGTGGCAGACAGCTGCGCAGGCAAGCCGATGCCTTGGTGGCCCAGCACCGGGCTGGGCGGCCTGATCGGGCTGGCATCCGATGTCCGCCAAGGGCGCGGATCCTCTCCCTGCTGCAGACGGCCGCCGCCTGAAGCAACCCAGCGATCCAGCCAGGCGCTGGCATCCAGGGGCTCACTGTCCTGTGCGACGCGGTGCAAGGCATGCAGGCTCGGCCGCGTGGCCACCAGAACAAAGGCCTCCCACTGCGCTTGCCTGGCCAGCGCAGGCGTGACCAGGCCCATCGCCTCGCGCAATCGAACACCCAGCCAGCCTTGCTGGGTGCTCAGGGCGCCAAATTGCTTTTCATCGGCTCCCGGCATCACCACGGCATGAAACGGACGCAAGGCAGCGCGCGCCAGCGTGGTGATCAGCACGTCTGGCCGCGCGGACTCTGCTTGGGGGCGGTATGTGACCGCCTCGAGCACATCCGACAACCAGCGCTGGAAACTCGCGCCATCCATCCGCGTGATGCGGTGCGACTCAGGCAGCCCCGCAGCGCCGAGCTTTCGCGCGATGCCCGGTTCATCGTCTGCCAGCGCATCCATGCGCAGGGTCTCCCACAACAGGGCCCCGGCCGGATCGGCCTGCAGCGCGTCGTGAGCGCCGCTTTGCAGCAGCGAGGCCCACAGGGCCTGCAGCCACTGCTGCAGCGTGGGTCGCGACGCCGTCCACAAGGCCTGCAAGGGCCGCACCACCTGCCTGGCCCACGCCCACAGCACCTGCGCTTCATCGGGCATGCGCCGGTGAGCGAGCTGCCCACCCACCCCTTCTTCGCCTGGCTCGCCTGCCTCTCGCTCGGTCAAGATCGACCAGGCAGCGATCAACCCCTGCCTGCGACACCAACGCTCCAGCATCCCGACGGCCAGGTGCTCATCCGGCGCAAACAGATCGGCTGGGTCATGCGCCTGAACCCAACCAGACTTCAACCAGTCCAGCAACTCATCGGTGGACGCCCTTGGGTTCGACGCCGCAAGCAGGCGCGTGCAGGCCGCAGCCGCTCGGGTGGTCGACAAAAGCCAGCCCGTCTCGTCTGCAACGCTGAGCCCGGAGCCTTCCAGCAACGCCCGCACATGACGGACCACGCCGCGGTCCAGGGCCAGCACGCCGATGGGCGCAGCCCCCTCTGGGCGTCCCGATGCACAAACAAGGACCCTGGCGGCGGCCTGCCTGGCCTCGTCCAGCATGTCTGCACAGGTGCTGACCGTCATGCACACCGGCTCCGCGTCGGTTTGTGTCGCCTTGGCATCTGCCGCCCACCAGCGCACCGGCACCCCCGCTGCCCCGGCAACACGCTGGGCCGCAAGCATGAGCGCCCCCTCGCTGCCGGGCAACACAGTGCTCCCCACCGAAACCGCCATCCAAGCAGACGGTCTTTCTGCGTACACGGCGTCCATGGCCAAGCCGCACTCAGCGCTCGCTGCGGCCCACTCCAGCGCCCACGCCAGCAGCAGCCTTTCGCGCCCGCCTGGGCCCTGCCCCATGTGCAACTGCAGGGCGCCACGCCATGAATCGAGCCGCAGAGGCCTGTCTGGCGGAGGAGTCGCCTGCAGGGCCCTCACCCAGGCATGCGCCGAGTCCACGACCTGATCCAACGCGAATTCATAGCCCCGGCGATCCCGGGCCAGCCACTGCCTTGCCCAGGCCTGGCGCCCAAGGCTGCGGGCGGCCTGGAGGCGGTCTTCGATGGCATCGAGCGACAGCACCGCCCCGAAAACCTCCTGCCCGGACGCATCGAGCGTCGGTGTGGCACGCGCCCAACTGTGTGTTTCTGCCAACGAAGCGATGGTCTCGATGCGAGGCAGCCAGCCACCCACGGCCTGAGCCCATGCCTGGCGAGCCGCAGCCAACACCGCTCCGACGGGCAGTGTCACGAGGGCGCTTTTGGGCTCTGCCCCTTGCGCGCACAGCCAAGCTGACGCTTCACGCGCCCAGTCTTGCCAGGCGAGCGCGGCATCGCAGCCCGGCTGCCAGAGCCAAGGCTGGGGCGTGATCGACGAGGGCGTTTCGGCGGATGTCAAGGCTGGCGAAATCTATCGGGGTGATTGATTTTGGACGCTTGAGACCTGGGACAGCAGCCTTCACCATCTGTGTCAGAATCACGACACCCCCGGTCTGGCGGGTTTTCCCACCCTCCTCCGCCCGACCACCTTGAGGACAGTTTCATGAGCAGCGACCTGATCAAACACATCACCGACGCATCCTTCGATGCCGACGTTCTGCAAGCCGCCCAACCCGTGCTGGTGGACTACTGGGCCGAATGGTGCGGCCCTTGCAAGATGATCGCCCCCATCCTGGACGAAGTGGCCAAGGACTACAACGGTCGCCTGGCCATCGCCAAGATGAACGTCGATCAGAACCGCGAAGTGCCCGCCAAGTTCGGCATCCGCGGCATCCCGACCCTGATGATCTTCAAGGATGGACAACTGGCCGCCACCAAGGTCGGCGCCCTTTCAAAGGCCCAACTGACCGCGTTCATCGACGGACAGCTGTGACCCTGGCAACCGCCGCACCGGACAGGTCGGCGGTTTTCTTTTGCCAGACCAGCCCTATAATGCAGCCGTTGCCTTTGAAATCGAAGGCAATGCCTGAAGGCTCACCGGCCACCCGGTGACCCGCCAGGGCCAGCGGCCAACGCCGCCTTGCGCCCCAGGCCCCGGAACTTCCGCCTTTCCCCCCAGCCCACGAATTCCCTCGGCCCGACGGCTTCGCGCCGATCCGGGTTTCACATTCAGGGTACCCATCCATGCACCTTTCCGAACTGAAGGCCCTGCACATTTCCAAACTCGTGGAAATGGCCGAAGCCCTGGAAATCGAAAACGTCTCTCGCATGCGCAAGCAGGAGTTGATGTTCGCGATCATGAAGAAGCGCGCCAAGGCCGGCGAACAGGTCTTCGGCGACGGCGTCCTCGAAGTGCTGCCCGACGGCTTCGGCTTCCTGCGTGCGCTCGACATGAGCTTCCTGGCGAGCACCGACGACATCTACCTGTCGCCCAGCCAGGTTCGCCGCTTCAACCTGCACACCGGCGACATGATCGAAGGTGAGGTGCGCGTGCCCAAGGACGGCGAGCGCTACTTCGCACTGGTCAAGGTCGACCGCGTCAACGGCCTGCCCCCCGAGGTTTCGAAGAACAAGATCATGTTCGAGAACCTCACGCCGCTGTTCCCGGACGAGCAATTCAAGCTCGAACGCGACCTGGCCAAGGGCAACGACGACAACATCACCAGCCGCATCATCGACCTGATCGCCCCGATCGGCAAAGGTCAGCGCGCGCTGCTGGTCGCCCCGCCCAAGAGCGGCAAGACCGTGATGATGAAGAACCTGGCGCACGCACTGACGGCCAACCACCCCGACGTGCACCTGATCGTCCTGCTGGTCGACGAGCGCCCGGAAGAAGTGACCGAAATGCAGCGCACCGTGCGCGGCGAGGTCATCAGCTCAACGTTCGATGAACCCGCCCAGCGCCACGTGCAAGTCGCCGAGATGGTGATCGAGCGCGCCAAGCGCCTGGTCGAGCTCAAGAAGGACGTGGTGATCTTGCTGGACTCGATCACCCGACTGGCCCGCGCCTACAACAACGTGCTGCCCAGCTCCGGCAAGGTGCTGTCCGGCGGCGTTGACTCGAATGCCCTGCAACGCCCCAAGCGCTTCTTCGGCGCGGCGCGCAACATCGAAGAAGGCGGCTCGCTGACCATCATCGGCACCGCCCTGATCGACACGGGCAGCCGCATGGACGAAGTGATCTACGAAGAGTTCAAGGGCACCGGCAACTGCGAAATCCACCTGGATCGCCGCATGGCCGAAAAGCGCGTGTACCCCTCGATCCTGATCAACAAGTCGGGCACCCGCCGCGAGGAAATCCTGCTCAAGCCGGAAATCCTGCAAAAGAGCTGGATCCTGCGCAAGCTGCTCTACCCGATGGACGAGATCGAGGCGATGGAGTTCGTGCTCGACAAGATGAAGTCCACGAAGAACAACCACGATTTCTTCGACATGATGCGCCGCGGCGGCTGAGCCACCTCAGGCCATCAGCGACGGACTTCACGGCCCCGATGCCTTTCATGGCTCGGGGCCGTTTGCGTTTTCTGCTATACTCTTGCGTTTTCCGCTGAACGGAAAGTGCCTGGCATGGTGCCGGGTGGCTCCCGGACATGCAATTTGCAAACAGCACGAGGTTTCCCATGCCCAAGCAAGGTATCCACCCCAACTACCGTGACGTCGTCTTCCTGGACCAGTCCAACGGCTTCCAGTTCGTCACCCGCTCCTGCGCACCCACCAAGGACACCGTCAAGCTGGACGACGGCCGCGAGCTGCCCCTGTTCAAGCTGGAAACCTCTTCCGAGTCGCACGCCTTCTACACCGGCACCCAGAAGTCGGTGGACAACCTGGGCGGTCGCGTTGAGAAGTTCCGCAACAAGTTCGCTCAATTCCGCAAGTGATCGCGGGACGTCCGGGTGGGCCTGGCCTGGCCCGGATGTCGCAGAACACCGTCGCAACGCCCGCCGTTGCGCAACGTCAGGGCAGCTCAGGCTGCCCTTTTTGTTTCTCAAGCCTGCCGACTGAGCGCCTCGTCGTCAGCCAGCAGACCGCCTGAAGCGTTTCGCCACCCATGCGCCCATCGCAACTGCCTCACGCCTCCCCCGCCCTGGTGACCCAGAAGGCGGCGCAGCGCCTGCCGCGCCTGGCGTTGTTGCTGTTTTGCGCGGCCTACCTGCTGCCCGGGCTGCTGGGGCGCGACCCCTGGAAAAACGAGGACATCGCTGCCTTCGGGCAGATGTGGAGCCTGGCCCTGGGCCAAGCATCCTGGTTCGACCCACACGTCGGGGGCGTTCACCCGACCCAAGGCGGCATCCTGCCTTACTGGGTCGGTGGTGCCGCGATCTCGCTGCTGTCCCCCTGGGTGGACCCGGCGCTGGCGGCACGCCTGCCCTTCGCCCTCTTGCTGGCCGCGGTCTTTGCGCTGACCTGGTACGCCACCTACCACCTGGCCCGCACCGAGGCCGCGCAGCCCGTTCCCCTGGCCTTTGGCGGCGAAGCGCGCTCACAAGACTATGCGCGAGCGGTGGCTGACGGTGCGTTGCTGGCTTTGATCGCCAGCCTGGGGCTGCTGCAACTGGGCCATGAAACCACGCCAGAGCTGGTTCAGCTCACCGGCGCGGCCCTGCTGTTGTTCGGCATGGCTGCAGCGCAGCAACGCAGCCTGACGTCCATCCTGGCCACCACGGCCGCCTTGCCGGTGCTGGCAGGCAGCGGCAGCCCGACGGTGGCGCTGCTGCTGGGTGGGGCGGCCGCCATCGTGTGCCTGAAGTCAAGCCACGTCGAGGTCCGAGGCCACATCAAGTGGGTGCTGCTGGGCATGCTGCTGGCCCTTGCCCTGGTCATCGGACTGATTGCCCTGGGTCTGCCCGGCTGGAGCGTGCGCAGCGGGCGCGAATGGCGTCCCGGCGCCATCTTTCAATTGCTGACATGGTTCACCTGGCCTGTGCTGCCGCTGGCCGCCTTGACCTTGTGGCACTGGCGTCGTCAGATCGGGCGCAGGCACATCGCGATGCCTCTCCTGATCGCTTTGGTGGGCATGGGCTCTTGCGTGTTCATGGGCGGCAACGACCGTGCACTGCTGATCACCCTGCCTGCCTTGGCGGCCCTGGCCGCTTTTGCCCTGCCCTCGCTTCAACGCAGCCTGGGCGCGGCGCTGGACTGGTTCTCGGTCTGCTTTTTTACCGCCTGCGCGTCGCTGATCTGGCTGGCCTATGTCGCCATCCAGACCGGCCAGCCCGAGCGAACTGCGGTCAACGTCCTCAAGCTGGTGCCAGGTGCTGTCATCGGTTTCAGCCCCATCGCCCTGGGCTTTGCCTTGCTCGGCACCCTGCTTTGGTTGTGGCTGGTTCGCTGGCGCACGTCACGCCGCACCCACGCACTCTGGAAAAGCCTGGTGCTGCCAGCAGGTGGCGTGGCCGTGTGCTGGTTGCTGACCATGACCTTGCTGCTGCCCCTTCTGGACCAGGCGCGCAGCTACCGACTGTTGATGTCGCGCATCTCGCCGTACATGCCACGCGCCGAGCTGGTGTGTGCACCAGATGCTTCGGTGGGCTTGCTCACGGCGATGGAGTATTTCGGTGGTTACCGGGTCGACGGCCTGGCGCACGACACACTGTCGATGCGCAAGCAGGGCTGCGGCAGCGTGGTCGTTCGCATCCACCCCAAGGCCCAGCCGCCCGTGTTGCCGGGGTGGCGAAAGGTGGCGCAGTACAACCAACGCACGCGCAACTCTGAGCTGGTGGTGGTCTACCGACGCAACACTGCCGCAACATCCCAGAAGTCACAGAAGGCGCAAACAGATCAAATGGCGCAGAGCGACACCTTCGATGACATCGACGAGGTCAGCGCCAGCGCCATGAACGCCACAGACTGACAGCACGTCAACTGGCGTCAGGACACCGCCGTGTCCACTTCTGCGCGGCGCACCCGCATCGCTGGGATGTGCAGCGTGAAATTCGATCCTTTGCCCTGCTCGCTGCTGATCTTGAGCTCGCCCCCGTGGCGCTGGATCACGTGCTTGACGATGGACAGACCCAGGCCTGTGCCACCCGTGTCGCGCGAGCGGCTGCCATCGACGCGATAAAAGCGCTCGGTGAGCCTGGGCAGGTGCTCGGGAGAAATGCCGATGCCGTGGTCCTGCACACTGAACTCAGCGCTGCCATCGGGCAGGCTGCGCCAGTGGATCTCGACAGCTCGGCCAGCGGGGGTGTAGCGGATCGCGTTCGAGACCAGGTTGCCCATGGCGCTGAGCCACTCGCTCTCGACACCCGAGATCTCGGCATCCAAATGCGCTGGATCAGGCTGGACCTCGATGGGATGGCGCTCTTTCGACAGGCCTCGTGCGTCATTGGCCACACGTCGCATGAGGTGCTGAACGGGCAGCCACCTGTCTGAGGCGGGACGGGGGCTGCCCTCGATCTGCGCCAGCGTCAGCAGGTCAGACACCAGGCCTTGCATGCGATCGGCCTGCTCGGCCATGAGCGAGATCACGCGCTTGCGCTCCACTTCGGTCAGCGGCAGGGCCCCCAACGTTTCGATGAAACCCATCAGCACCGTCAGTGGCGTGCGGATCTCGTGCGAGACATTGGCCACGAAGTCGCGACGCATGGTGTCGGCGCGTTCGCGCTCGGTGATGTCCTGCGAGAGGATGAGCTTGCGCCCTTCTCCAAACTCGCGCACCTGGATCTGAAGCCAGCTCAGCCCACCTCGGGACATCGGGCACTTGACGGTTTCGCTGAAGTCGCCGGCCTGCAAGTACTGCACGAACGCGGGCTGTCGGATCAGGTTGGTGACCCGCTGCTGCAGGTCCCGGTGGCGATTCAAGCCGAAATGGTCTGCCGCCGCAGGGCTGATCCAGGTCAGGTGATCGCTCTCGTCGAGCAGCATGACACCGTTCGGCGAGGCCTCGATCGCCGAGAGGAACTGCTGCAACTCACCCCGCTCGAGGGCGATGTCGGCGTCGCGTGATCGCAGCAAGCGCTCGACCCGGTGAGACAGCTCACCCCAGATGCCCGGCAAGACCGGGCCAGGCGACTCCGGGTTGCGCAACCAGTCGAGCAGCGCATGGCCATGCAGGGTGTCAGAGACGGACAGCAGCAGCACGGCGGACGAGGCCGCTGCCGCCCCCGCCGCCACGGGGTAACCCACGCGCTGCCCGATCCAGTAGCCTGCCAGGCCGCCGGCCATGCCCACGGCGAGCCGCACCGCGACCCGCGAGATGAGCCACGAATTGCTTGAATCCACGGTTGTCTGGTCCGGGCAGTGTCAGGCGGCGATGTCCACCACTTGCTGAGTCAGGCGGTAGCCAGCGCCCCGCACCGTTTCGATCAGCGACGAACGTTGCACCGGCGACAGGGCCTCGCGCAGGCGCTTGACGTGGACATCGACCGTGCGCTCTTCGATGAAAACGTGGTCACCCCAGACGCGGTCGAGCAACTGCGCACGGCTGTGAACGCGCTCCGGGTGCGTCATGAAGAAGTGCAACAGCTTGAATTCGGTCGGACCGATCTTGACTTCTTGATCGCCACGGCAGACGCGGCGCGTGGCCGGGTCCAGGCGCAGGCCTGCCACCTCGACGGCGGAGTCCAGTGCCTGCGGGGCCTTGCGGCGCAACACAGCGCGCACGCGGGCCATCAGCTCGTGCGTCGAGAAGGGCTTGGTCAGGTAGTCATCGGCGCCCGCGTCCAGGCCAGCGACCTTGTCCACCTCTTCCGCACGAGCCGTCAGCATGATGATCGGCAGGTCGCGGGTGCGCGTGACACCGCGCCAGCGCTTGGCCAGCGCCAAGCCAGACTGGCCCGGCAGCATCCAGTCCAGCAGCACCAGGTCCGGCAGCACCTTGTCGATTTCGAGCTGGGCTTGCTCGGCGTCACCCGCCAGCGTCACCTCGAAACCCGAGTGACGCAGGTTCAGCGCGATCAACTCGGCGATCGCGGGTTCGTCTTCCACCACCAACACACGGCTCATGGCTTGGCTCCCGTCATCACTTGATGATGTTCTCGACGGCCTCGGGCGTGTTGTGACGCACGTCGGCCCCCTTGACGATGTAGATCACCTGCTCGGCCAGGTTCTTGGCGTGGTCGCCCACGCGCTCGATGGCCTTGGCAACGAACACCAGGTCGATGGACGCGGAGATGGTGCGCGGGTCTTCCATCATGTAGGTGATGAGCTTGCGCATCAGGCCGTCGAATTCGGCGTCGATCTCGTTGTCGCTCTTGATGACCTCCAGCGCGGTCTGGGTGTCCAGGCGGGCAAAAGCGTCCAGCGACTTGCGCAGCGAGGCGGTGGCCAGGCCGGCTTCGAAGGACACGTCACCGACCGGCAGGCGCAGGCGAGACGACACACCGGTGTTGATCAGGCGCTGCACCGTGCGTGCGATGCGCGCGGCCTCGTCGCCCACGCGCTCGAGGTTGCCGATGGTCTTGGAGATGGCGATCAGCAGGCGCAGGTCGCGGGCCGTGGGCTGACGGCGCGCGATGATGGTCGACAGGTCGGCGTCGATCTGCATTTCCATCGCGTTGACCTTTTCTTCGCCGATCAGCACCTGGCTGGCGACTTCGCCATTGAAGTGCGTCAAGGCGTCAATGGCCAGGGCCACCTGGGATTCGACCAGGCCACCCATTTCCAGCACGCGCGTGGAAATGCCGCTGAGCTCGGCGTCGAACTGACTGGAGAGGTGTTTGTCACTCATGGTGTTCTCCTTGTTTTTGTTGTCGATCAGCCGAAGCGACCGGTGATGTAGTCCTCGGTCTCGGTGCGTTTGGGCTTCATGAAGATGTCCGTGGTCGCGCCGAACTCGATGAGCTCGCCCAGGTACATGTAGGCCGTGTAGTCCGAGCAACGCGCGGCCTGCTGCATGTTGTGGGTCACGATCAGGACGGTGTAGTCGTCCTTGAGTTCGTGGATCAGCTCTTCGATCTTGCCGGTGGAGATGGGGTCCAGGGCCGAGCAGGGCTCGTCAAGCAACAGCACCTCGGGCTTGATGGCGATGCCGCGAGCGATGCACAGACGCTGCTGCTGACCACCCGAGAGGCCAGAGCCACTCTGGTTGAGCTTGTCCTTGACCTCGTTCCACAGCGCAGCCTTCTTGAGGGCCCATTCCACGCGCTCGTCCATCTCGGAGCGCGAGAGGTTCTCGAACAGCTTGACGCCGAACGAGATGTTCTCGTAGATCGACATCGGGAACGGCGTGGGCTTTTGGAACACCATGCCGACGCGCGCACGGATCAGCGAGACGTCTTCCTTCGTGGTCAGGATGTCCTGACCGTCCAGCAAGATCTGGCCTTCGGCGCGCTGCTCGGGGTAGAGCTCGAACATGCGGTTGAAGGTGCGCAACAGCGTCGACTTGCCGCAGCCCGAGGGGCCGATGAAGGCGGTGACCTTCTTCTCGGGCAGGTCCATGTTCACGTTCTTGAGCGCGTGGAACTTGCCGTAGTAGAAGTTCAGGTTCTTGACGGCCAGTTTGGCCTTGACGGGATCGTTGGTTTGCACTTTGGCGTCCATGATGCGTCTTTCAGGTGTCGGGTATCGATGCCGCGCCGATCAGCGCTGGCGGAACATGCTGCGGGCGATCACGTTGAGTGCCAGCACGCCGATGGTGATGATGAACACGCCTGCCCAGGCCAGCTTCTGCCAGTTTTCATAGGGGCTCATGGCGAACTTGAAGATGGTGACCGGCAGGCTGGCCATCGGGCCGCTCATGTCGGTGGACCAGAACTGGTTGGACAGCGCGGTGAACAGCAGCGGAGCGGTCTCGCCAGCGATGCGGGCCACTGCCAGCAGGATGCCGGTGATGACGCCGGCGCGGGCCGACTTCAGCGTGATGCTCATGATCACCTTCCACTTGGGCGTGCCCAGGGCGTAGGCGGCTTCACGCAGCGCGTTGGGGATCAGCGCCAGCATGTTCTCGGTGGTACGGATGACCACCGGGATCACGATCAGCGCCAGCGCCAGCACACCAGCCCAGCCCGAGAAGGACTTGAAGCGCGAGACCACCACCGAGTAGATGAACAAGCCGATCACGATGGAGGGAGCCGACAGCAGGATGTCGTTGATGAAGCGCGTGGCGCTGCCCAGCCAGCCCTTCTGGCCGTACTCGGCCAGGTAGACGCCAGCCAGGATGCCGATCGGCGTGCCGATCGCCGTGGCCAGTCCCACCATCAGCAGCGAGCCCATCAGCGCGTTGGCCAGGCCACCGGCTTCCATCGGCGGCGGGGTCATTTCGGTGAAGGTGGCGATCGCCAGGCCATCGAGCCCCAGGCGCACGGTTTCCACCAGGATCCAGACCAGCCAGACCAGGCCGAAAGCCATGGCACCCAGTGACAGCGTCAGGGCGATGAAATTGATGCGTTTGCGTCCGGCGTGCTTGCGGGCACGGGAGGCTTGCAGTGCTGCGGTGCTCACGAACGGGCTCCTTCGGACTTCTTCAGGCGGGCCAGCAACACCTTGGAGAAGGCCAGCACGACGAAGGTGATGAAGAACAGGATCAGGCCGAGGTAGATCAGCGATGCCTGGTGCAGGCCCTCGCCGGCTTCGGCGAATTCGTTGGCCAGGGCCGAGGTGATGCTGTTGGCCGCCTCGAACACGGACAGCGAGTTCAGTTGGTTCATGTTGCCGATGACGAAGGTCACGGCCATGGTCTCACCCAGCGCGCGCCCCAGGCCCAGCATGATGCCGCCGACCACACCGGTCTTGGTGTAGGGCAGCACCACCTTGTAGACGACTTCCCAGGTGGTCGACCCCAGGCCGTAAGCCGATTCCTTGAGCAGCGGAGGCGTGACCTCGAACACGTCGCGCATCACCGAAGCGATGAACGGGATCACCATGATGGCCAGGATGATGCCAGCCGACAGGATGCCGATGCCCACAGGCGGGCCAGAGAAGAACGCACCCAGGTAAGGCACGCCTTCGGTCAAGGCCTGCAGCGGCTGCTGCACGTACTCGGACAGGATCGGGCCGAACACCAGCAGGCCCCACATGCCGTAGACGATCGATGGCACGGCCGCCAGCAACTCGATGGCGATGCCCAGCGGGCGCTTGAGCCAGGCTGGCGACAGCTCGGTCAGGAACACGGCGATGCCGAAGCTTACCGGCACAGCGATCAGCAGCGCGATGAACGACGTCATCAGCGTGCCGTAAATCATCACCAGGCCGCCGTACTGGTTCTGGACAGGGTCCCAGGCGGTGCTGGTGAAAAAGCCCAGCCCGTATTCATGGATGGCGGGCCAGGCGCCCACCACCAGCGAGCCGATGATGCCCAGCAGCAGGCACAGGGTGAGGACGGCGGCAGCACGGGCTGCCAGGGCGAATGCGGCATCGGCCCAAGGGGCCTGGACGCGGCGAGAAGGCGGGTTGGTCATGGGCTGACGTTGGTTTTTCCGGTCGGGCGGCGCGGATGCGTCGCCGAGGTCAGTCGGTAGTATGGCGGCCATCGCTCACTCCATGACAAGTCGGGTGCGGTTTGCAGGAGACATCGGGTCTGCGTCGACCGGGCGCCCAAAGGCTCGGACGCCCGGTCAGGGTCAAAACAAGATCAGGCGATCACTTCCAGCCCACCGGCTTGCCCGCGGTGTCCACCACGGAAGCCCACTGCTTGCGGACCAGTTCCTTCACGTTGGCGGGCAGGGGCACGTACTCCAGGTTGCCAGCGGCGGTGTCGCCATTGACATAGGCCCAATCGAAGAACTTCAGGGCTGCAGCGGCCTGGGCCGGCTTGTCCTGCGACTTGTGCATCAGGATGAAGGTGGCGCCGGTCAGGGGCCAGGCGTCCTTGCCAGCTTGCTCGGTCAGGATCTGATAGAACGACTTGTTCCAGTCAGCGGCGGCGGCGGCGGCCTTGAAGGTCGCGTCATCAGGGGCCACGAAGTTGCCAGCCGCGTTCTTGAGCAGCACATGCGACATGCGGTTCTGCTTGGCATAGGCGTACTCGACGTAGCCGATCGAGTTGGGCAAGCGCTGCACGAAGGCCGAGACACCCTCGTTGCCCTTGCCGCCAGCGCCGGTCGGCCAGTTGACGGCGGTGCCCTCACCCACCTTGGACTTCCACTCGGCGTTGACCTTCGAGAGGTAGTTCGTGAAGATGAACGTGGTGCCGGAGCCGTCTGCGCGGCGCACCGGAGCGATCGGGGCATCGGGCAGGGGCACGCCAGGGTTCAGCGCCACGATGGCTGCGTCGTTCCAGCGGGTGATCTTGCCCAGGTAGATGTTGCCGATCAATTCGCCGGTCATCTTGATCTGGCCGGGGGCGATGCCCTTGATGTTGACCACGGGCACGACGCCACCGATCACAGTGGGGAACTGGATCAGGCCGTCCTTGGCCAGGTCCGCGTCCACCAGGGGCATGTCAGAGGCACCGAAGTCAACGGTCTTGGCCTTGATTTGCTTGATGCCTGCACCCGAGCCCACCGATTGGTAGTTGACCTTGACCTTGGTGGCGTTGCTGTAGTCAGCAGCCCATTTGGCATACAGCGGTGCGGGGAAGGTCGCGCCGGCACCGGTCACGTCGTTGGCCAGAGCCACGCCGGCGACCAGGGACAGGGCCATGGCGGCGGCAGCGGTGCGGATCATCTTGAAGCTCATGAGTCGCCTTTCAGGGAACGTCAGACAAAAGGAAGTTGACGCGGCGGACTGTATCGACCCATTGTGACGGTCACATGACAACCCGTGAGGGTGTTGTCACGAACGTCACAGGCCGAGCGAGCCATGTCATGTGACCGTCATTGTCATGTCATGGTCACCGATCTGTCACGAGGGCCTTCTATCTTGCCGATCAGCCGCCAAAGCGGCGTCGTCCACCCCTATGGAGCTCCCCATGACCTTTCACAAGAACACCCGCCTGTCTCGTCGCCTGGTGATGAGCGCACTCGTTTGTGGCACCCTGGCCCAGTTTGCCGGCTGCGCCACCACCGACAGCGCCCCCGCCAACCTGCAGACCGTTGCTTCCCGCGATCCGCAATTGGGCACGTTCGTCAAACTGACTCAGCAAGCTGGCTTGGGCGATTTGCTCACCGGCGCAGGCCCGGTGACGGTGTTCGCCCCTACCGACGAGGCTTTCCGTGCCCTGCCCGCCGCCACGCTGGATAAGCTCGGCAAGGATCCCGAGGCCCTCAAAGCCGTGCTCAAGCACCATGCCGTCGCCGGGGCGACCACCCGAGCCGCCCTGAACGCCGACACCACCACCGTCACCACCCTGGCCGGCACCAAGCTGGTGCTTGCCAAGGCAGGCGACTTTGTCACCGTGGACGAAGCCCTGGTGACGCAGGCAGACGTCACCGCCAGCAACGGCGTGCTGCACGTCATCGACCGCGTGCTGACGCCACCCAAAAAATAAAATCTGTCGCTGATTCACGGCGACTTGCTCAGGGAACGAAAAAAGCCCCCACGGGGGCTTTTTTCGTTTTGCGAGAAATCAGGCCGGCTTCAGGCAAGCGTTGCCGCGAGCTGCTCGGCACACGCATCGGCCAAGGCCTTGTCACTGGCCTCGACCATCACCCTCACCAAAGGCTCCGTTCCCGACGCCCGGATGAGCACCCGCCCCTTGTCAGCAAGCCGAGCCTCAACGTCGCTGCGAGCATGCTGAAGCGGCAGGTGGTTCTGCCAGTCCATGCCCGGCTGAAGACGCACGTTGATCAAGCGCTGCGGATACAACTCCACCCCCTGGAGCCAGGAGGACACGCTGCGTGCGCTGCGCACCACCGCCTGCAAGATCGCCAGCGCGCTGACGATGCCATCACCCGTGGTGTGACGGTCCAGCGCGATCAGGTGACCCGAGCCCTCACCGCCCAGCTTCCAACCTTTGGCACCCAGCTCTTCCAGCACGTACCTGTCGCCCACCTTGGCGCGCACGAAATCGATGCCTCGCTGCTTGAGTGCCACCTCGACAGCCATGTTCGTCATCAGTGTGCCCACTGCGCCCGGCACGGCTTCGCCCTGGTCGATGCGGTCGGCCACCATGACATACAAAAGCTCGTCACCGTTGAAAAGGCGACCGTCTGCCCCGACGATCTGGAGCCGATCGGCATCTCCGTCCAGCGCGATGCCGTAGTCGGCGCCGTGCTGTTTGACCGCTGCCACCAGCGCCTCCGGGTGCGTGGCCCCGACCCCCTGGTTGATGTTCAGGCCGTCGGGCGAACAACCGATGGCGATGACCTCGGCCCCCAGCTCGTGAAACACCTCGGGCGCCACCTGGTAAGCCGCACCGTGGGCTGCGTCCACCACGATCTTGAGGCCCTTGAGCGACAGGTTCGACGAAAAGGTGCTCTTGCAGAACTCGATGTAGCGGCCCCGGGCGTCCTCCAGGCGACGCGCCTTGCCCAAGCTGTGCGAATCCACCCACTGCGGGGGCTCGCGCAACGCAGCCTCGACAGCCAGCTCCCACTCGTCTGGCAGCTTCTCGCCGCGAGACGAGAAGAACTTGATGCCGTTGTCGCCAAACGGGTTGTGCGACGCGCTGATCACCACACCCAGGTTCAAGCGCAACGCGCGTGTCAGGTAGGCCACGCCAGGCGTTGGCAAAGGCCCGGTGAGCAAAACATCCACCCCAGCTGACGCGAAACCAGCCTCCAGGGCCGACTCGAGCATGTAGCCCGAAATGCGCGTGTCCTTGCCAATGAGGACCTTGGGTCGCCGACCGGAAGTGTGACGACGCACGACCTGCCCCACGGCGTGCCCCAACTTGAGAACGAAATCGGGCGTGATGGGCGCCTGGCCCACGGTGCCGCGGATGCCGTCGGTGCCAAAGTATTGTCTGGACATGAGCTGCTTGTGTGTGCGGAGGTCGGTGGATTGTCCACGGTTTTCGGTCAATCCAGCAGACCTGCAGCGCCCCAGACACGCAGCGCATCGACCGTTTCTGCAACGTCGTGCACCCGCACCACAGCCGCACCTTTTTGCACCGAAGCCAATGCAGCCGACAAGCTGGCGGCCAGGCGCTGCCCGACGGGCCGGCCAGTGAGCTCTCCCAGGGTGGATTTACGCGACCACCCCAACAGCAGAGGCCGCCCCAGGTTCAGAAGTTCCCCCTGGCGCTTGAGCAGCTCGAGGTTGTGTTGCGGCGTCTTGCCAAAGCCGATGCCTGGATCCAGCGTGATGCGCTCCAATCCGATGCCAGCGGTCGTGAGCGCATGCAAGCGCGAGCGCAGAAAGTGGTGGACCTCTTCGAGCACGTCGCTGTAGCTGGGTGCGTCTTGCATGGTGGCTGGAGAGCCCCTCATGTGCATCACGCACACACCGCAGGAAGGATGGCGAGCGACCTCGGCCAGTGCCCCGGGCGTGCCCAGGGCCTTCACGTCGTTGATGATGTCAGCGCCAAGGTCGAGCGCACGCTGCATGACCTCTGTCTTGCAAGTGTCGATCGACAAGGGCACACCCCAGGACATGGCGCCGCGCAAAACGCCTTCGATGCGCGCCCACTCTTCGTCAGCAGGCACCTCGGGCGCACCGGGTCGGGTCGACTCGCCGCCGATGTCGAGGATGTCCGCCCCCTCCTCCACCAGCTTTTGAGCATGTTTGAGGGCTGCGACGGTGTCTGCATGCCGTCCGCCATCCGAAAACGAGTCGGGCGTGACGTTGACGATGCCCATGACACGCGGGCGGCTCAGGTCAATGGTGAAACGCGTGGTTTGCCAATGCTTCATGGCTGGTGACTCGACATGAAAAACGGGGCCGAAGCCCCGTTGTCAAATGACGCCTCAGGGCGCCTGGTTCAAATCGCCGCAGGGGCGCCATCGGCGCTCATGGGCGGCTTGGGGCCGCTGCTGGGCCTGTTCGAAGGTGGCGTCCAGTCCTTGGGAGGACGGGGCTCACGGCCTTGCATGATGTCGTCGATCTGCTCTGCGTCGATGGTTTCCCACTCCAGCAGGGCCTTGGCCATCACGTGCATCTTGTCCTGGTTGTCTTCGATGAGCTTGCGCGCGATGGCGTACTGCTCGTCGATGATCTTGCGGATCTGCTTGTCCACCTTCTGCATCGTCTCTTCAGACATGTTGGTGGTCTTGGTGATCGAGCGGCCCAGGAAGACCTCGCCTTCGTTCTCGGCGTAGACCACCGGACCGAGTTCGTCGGTCATGCCGTAGCGGGTCACCATGTCGCGGGCGATGGCGGTGGCGCGCTCGAAGTCGTTCGAAGCACCGGTCGTCATCTGGTCCATGAAGACCTCTTCGGCGATGCGACCACCGAACAGCACGGAGATGGTGTCAAGCATGCGGGTCTTGTCCATGCTGTAGCGGTCACCTTCGGGCAACTGCATGGTCACACCCAAAGCACGTCCGCGCGGGATGATGGTGACCTTGTGCACCGGATCGGTCTTGGGCAGCAGGCGAGCGACCAGGGCGTGGCCGGCCTCGTGGTAGGCCGTGTTCTTGCGCTCTTCCTCGGGCATGACCATGGACTTGCGCTCGGGGCCCATCATGATCTTGTCCTTGGCCTTCTCGAAGTCCTGCATTTCGACCACGCGGCCATTGCGGCGCGCAGCGAACAAGGCGGCTTCGTTGACCAGGTTGGCGAGATCGGCACCCGAGAAGCCAGGCGTGCCACGGGCCAGGATGTCTGCGCGCACGTCTTGACCCACGGGCACCTTGCGGATGTGCACGTTGAGGATCTGCTCGCGGCCGCGCACGTCAGGCAGCGTCACGTAGACCTGGCGGTCGAAACGGCCTGGACGCAGCAAGGCGGGGTCGAGGATGTCGGGGCGGTTGGTCGCGGCGATCACGATCACACCCAGGTTGGTTTCGAAACCATCCATCTCGACCAGCATCTGGTTGAGGGTCTGCTCGCGCTCGTCGTTGCCGCCGCCCAGGCCAGCGCCACGGTGACGGCCGACCGCGTCGATTTCGTCGATGAAGATGATGCAGGGTGCGTTCTTCTTGGCTTGCTCGAACATGTCGCGCACGCGGGCCGCGCCAACGCCGACGAACATTTCAACGAAGTCGGAGCCGGAGATGGTGAAGAACGGCACCTTGGCTTCGCCAGCGATGGACTTGGCCAGCAGCGTCTTGCCGGTGCCAGGGGGGCCGACCAGCAGCACGCCACGGGGAATGCGGCCGCCGAGCTTCTGGAATTTCTGCGGGTCACGCAGGAAATCGACGAGCTCCTTGACTTCTTCCTTGGCTTCGTCGCAACCGGCGACGTCAGCGAAGGTGATGTTGTTGTTGTTCTCGTCGAGCATGCGGGCCTTGCTCTTGCCGAAGCTGAAGGCGCCGCCTTTGCCACCGCCCTGCATCTGGCGCATGAAGTAGATCCACACGCCGATCAGCAGCAACATGGGGCCCCACGAGACCAGCAGGCTCATGATGAGCGAGGGCTCTTCGCGGGGCTTGACGTCGAACTTGACGCCGTTGTTGATCAGGTCGCCGACCAGGCCACGGTCGAGGTAGGTGGCCGTCGAGCGGATCTTCTTGTCATCGGTCGTGGTCGCGATGATCTCGGTCCCGCCGCCGCCCTCTTGCAGGGTCACGCTCTTGATGCGCTTGGCGCGGACTTCCTCGAGGAACTCCGAATACGCCATCTGACCGCCGACCGCGCCAGCGCGATCGAACTGTTTGAACACGGTGAACAGCACGAGGGCCACCACCAGCCAGACAGCAACTTTCGAGAACCATTGATTGTTCACCGCGGCTCCTTCAACCCACAGTCACACCGGTTCGGCTGATGCTGGATGCATCCCCACACCGAACACGGATCCAAAAAACTGCACCGCCTTTGTCATGATGACGCAAAACAGTGCCGTCCTTCGCGGCATGTGGGGACCATTCTAGTGCAGTCAAGGGTTGACGCGTGGCGCCCAATCCCACATGAAACGCTGGAATTGAGGCCTTGACGATGCCTTGACGAGACAAAGTGACTCAGCGCGTCTTCAGACCGATGCCAACCAGGAAGGTTTCGGCCGATTTGTCGCGAGAAGCCTTGGGTTTGACCGGCTTGCAGACGCGGAAATTCGCCTTGAAGGCCTCCACCAGCTGGCTGTAGCCCGCGCCGTGAAAAACTTTGCAAACCAGCGCGCCGTCCTTTTTCAGGTGTTGCTGCGCGAAGTCAATGGCCAACTCGATCAGGTGAGCGATCCGGGCGCTGTCGGTCACGTCGATGCCGCTGAGGTTGGGCGCCATGTCCGAGATGACAACGTCCACCGGTCGGCCGGCCACCTCGTCCTGCAACTGCTGCAGCACGGCTTCCTCCCGAAAATCACCCTGGATGAAGGTCACGCCCTCGATCGGATCGAAGTCCAGCAGGTCCAGGGCGATGATGGTGCCATTGAGCTCCCCCACGGCAGCGCCCCCCACGCCCACGTCCTTCGGTGCGAATTTGCGCCGCACGTACTGACTCCATGCGCCAGGGGCGGCACCCAGGTCCACCACCAGCTGCCCAGGCTTGATCAAACCAAGGGATTCATCGATCTCTTTGATCTTGTAAGCCGCCCTGGATCGGTAGCCTTCTTTTTGCGCCAGACGCACGTAAGGATCATGGATGTGATCGTTCAGCCAAGCCTTGTTGACTTTTTTGCTTTTGGTTTGGACTTTCATGGCTCGATAATAGAGGGATGCCTGCAATTGAACTGACCACTTCCGAGCGCCGCGCCCTGCGCGCCGACGCCCACCACCTGGATCCCGTCGTGATGATCGGCGGAGACGGCCTGACGCCCGCTGTCGTCAAGGAGACCGACTCCGCGCTCAAGGCCCACGGCCTGATCAAGGTGCGCGTGCTCGGAGACGATCGCGCTGCCCGCGAAGAAATCTTTGCCCAGCTGTGCGACCAGCTCAACGCCGCGCCCATCCAGCACATCGGCAAGCTGCTGGTGATCTGGCGCCCGATGCCCGAGAAAGACACCGAGCAAGACGATGCCCGGCGCGGTGGCGCAGCCCCTCGCGAGGTCAAGATCCTGAAGTTCTCCAAGAGTGGCACGCGCCGCCCGGAGATCAAGAAAGTGACCGTGCTGGGCAACCAACGTGTGACGCCAGGCGGCCTCATCAAGCGCGCGAAAAAACGCATGACCAGCAAAAAATCAGGCTGATCTGATCGCATCTGCCAACATTTGACAGCAAAACGGCACCTTTGGGTGCCGTTTTTCATTCAGCGTGCCGTCATGCGCCAGGCCAACACCAGCACCAGCAAAGCCTTGAGCCAGTAAAGCGAGGCCGAGATGCCATGCAGGGCGGCAAAAGACAGGGCTGTGGGCTCGCCGGCCTTGGCTGCCTGGATCATGGGCTGCAGGGCGAAACCACCCAGCACCGTCAGGAACAGCGCCCCGAGCACCAGCAACAGGTTGGCGCTCATGGCGCTCTGGGAAGCCCCCTGCTCCACTTCGTCACGCACACGCCGACGCTCCAGCACGAACAGCAAGATGGCGAAAGCCAGGCTCAGCCGGGACTCGATGTGGAAGATCTGGCCGGCACCCGCGCCAGCTTGCTGGCGCTCGAGCACACTGAACAAGGCAGGCGCAGCGATGCCGCCGATGGCCAGCAAAACGCCCGCCCACAGACCAGAGAGCATCGACTGAAAACAAACAACCTTGCTCATCATCGACCAACGCCACTCAAATGTAGCGAACTTCGATGATTTCGTAGCTGCGCTCGCCACCTGGCGCCTGCACCACGGCCACGTCACCAGCCTCTTTGCCGATCAGGGCTCGGGCAATGGGGGAACCAATGGAGATCTTGCCTTCCTTGAGGTCGGCCTCGTCGTCGCCCACGATCTGGTAGGTGACCACGTCGCCCGTGGCCTCGATTTCCATTTCGACGGTGGCACCGAACACCACCCGGCCACCGGCATCCAGGTCTGCCGGATCGATGACCTTGGCGGCAGAGAGCTTGCCTTCGATTTCGTTGATGCGACCCTCGATGAAGCCTTGCTTGTCTTTGGCTGCGTCGTACTCTGCGTTTTCCGACAGGTCACCCTGGGCACGGGCCTCGGCAATGGCTTGCACCACGGCGGGACGCTCGACGTGTTTGAGGCGGTGCAGCTCTTCCTTGAGCTGCTCGGCACCACGCTTGGTGATGGGAATGGTGGACATGGCTAATGTGTCTTCCAAAATGAAGGAGCCGCGTCCCAGGCGCCGTCTCTGTGGAGGAGCGGCCGGGAGCGGCCCGTTGAATGCATGGCCGCGATCGGGCGAACCCGTCGAGGCAGGCTGGCAGTTTAGTGCAGTTTGGCGTGCAGTTCCTGCACCGAGTACACCACCAGGTCGTCCTGGTGCTTGAGCGCCTCGACAGCGGCTTCGCAGCCGGCCATGGTGGTGTAGTAGGTGACGCGGTTGGCCAAGGCGGCCTGACGGATGCTGCGCGAGTCGGCGATGGCCGTGCGGGTTTCGTCCACGGTGGTGAACACCAGCTGGATCTCGCCGGCCTTGATGGCGTCCGCGATGTGCGGGCGGCCGTCCTTGACCTTGTTCACCGGCTTGACCGGCACACCAGCCGCCGCG
>NZ_DCXA01000320.1:0-6176 GCF_002328915.1 Aquabacterium sp. UBA2148 | reverse complement strand
CCAGCCGCCGCGATGGCGGCCGCGGTGCCCTTGGTGGCCACGACGCTGAAACCCAGGGCCACCAGGTCACGGGCCACGCCCACGGCGCGCTGCTTGTCGCCGTCCTTGACGGAGATGCAGACCGTGCCCTTGGTGGGCAGGCGCGAGCCAGCCCCCAGCTGAGACTTCAGCATGGCTTCACCGAAGGTCTCGCCCACGCCCATGACTTCGCCGGTCGAACGCATTTCAGGGCCGAGGACGGGGTCCACACCCGGGAACTTGTTGAACGGGAAAACGGCTTCCTTGACGGTGAAGTAAGGCGGCACGACTTCGCGCGGGGCCTTGCCGTCGGGCGACTTCTGCGTGTTCAGCTTCTGGCCGGCCATGCAACGTGCGGCGATCTTGGCCAGGGGCTGGCCGGTGGCCTTGGACACATAAGGCACGGTGCGCGAGGCACGCGGGTTGACTTCGAGCACGTAGACGGTGGCCTCAGACAGGCCCTTGGTCACGTCGCCCTGGATGGCGAACTGCACGTTCATCAGGCCGACCACGTTGAGGGCCTTGGCCATCAGGGCGGTCTGGCGACGCAGCTCGTCTTGCAGCTCGGCGCTCAGGGTGTACGGAGGCAGAGAACAGGCCGAGTCACCAGAGTGCACGCCAGCTTGCTCGATGTGCTCCATGATGCCGCCGATCATCGTGTCGACGCCATCGCTGATGCAGTCGACGTCCACTTCGACCGCGTCGTTGAGGAAGCGATCCAGCAGCACGGGCGACTTTTCAGACACGCGCACGGCTTCGCGCATGTAGCGCTCGAGGTCCTTGTCGCCATGGACGATTTCCATGGCGCGCCCGCCCAGCACGTACGAGGGGCGCACCACCAGCGGGTAGCCGATCTCGTTGGCCAGCTTGATGGCGTCGTCTTCGTTGCGCGCGGTGCGGTTGGGCGGCTGCTTCAGACCCAGCTTGTGCAGCAGGGCCTGGAAGCGCTCGCGGTCTTCCGCGATGTCGATGCTGTCGGGCGTGGTGCCGATGATGGGCACGCCGTTGGCTTCGAGGTCCAGCGCGAGCTTCAGCGGAGTTTGACCGCCGTACTGCACGATCACGCCGACCGGCTTTTCCTTGGCCACGATTTCCAGCACGTCTTCCAGCGTCACGGGCTCGAAGTACAGGCGGTCGGACGTGTCGTAGTCGGTCGAGACGGTCTCGGGGTTGCAGTTGACCATGATGGTCTCGTAGCCGTCTTCGCGCATGGCGAGGGCGGCGTGGACGCAGCAGTAGTCGAACTCGATGCCCTGACCGATGCGGTTCGGGCCACCGCCCAGCACCATGATCTTCTTCTTGTCGGTGGGCTCGGCCTCGCACTCGCCGCCTTCGTTCTCGTAGCACGAGTACATGTAGGCGGTCTGCGTGGCGAACTCGGCCGCGCAGGTGTCGACGCGCTTGTAGACCGGGCGCACGCCCATGGCATGGCGAGCCTTGCGCACGGCGTGTTGGTCGGTGCCCATCAGCTTGGCCAGGCGGCGGTCTGAGAAGCCCTTCTTCTTCAGGTAACGCAACTCTTCGGCGCTCAGCGATTCCAGCTTGCGCGCCTTGACGTCGGTTTCCGTCTTGACGATGTCTTCGATCTGAGCGAGGAACCAGGGATCGACCTTGGTTTCTTCGAAGATTTCATCGAGGCTCATGCCGATGCGGAAGGCATCGCCCAGGAAGCGGATGCGTTCGGGGCCAGGCTCGCCGATTTCCTGGATGATCTCTTCGCGGTCGTTGCTGATCTCGCTCAGGCCGTCGATGCCGGTTTCCAGGCCGCGCAGGGCCTTCTGGAAGGATTCCTGGAAGGTGCGGCCCATGGCCATCACCTCGCCCACGGACTTCATCTGCGTCGTCAGGCGGGAGTCGGCGGCGGGGAACTTCTCGAAAGCGAAACGCGGGATCTTGGTGACCACGTAGTCGATCGAAGGCTCGAACGATGCGGGCGTGGCGCCACCAGTGATGTCGTTCTTGAGCTCGTCGAGCGTGTAGCCCACCGACAGCTTGGCCGCGATCTTGGCGATCGGGAAGCCCGTGGCCTTCGAAGCCAGCGCGGAAGAACGCGACACGCGCGGGTTCATCTCGATGACGACCATGCGGCCGTCCGCCGGGTTGATGGAGAACTGCACGTTGGAGCCGCCGGTTTCAACGCCGATCTCGCGCAGGATGGCGATGGAGGCGTTGCGCAGCAGCTGGTACTCGCGGTCGGTCAGCGTCTGAGCCGGGGCCACGGTGATCGAGTCACCGGTATGGATGCCCATCGGGTCCAGGTTCTCGATCGAGCACACGATGATGCAGTTGTCCGCCTTGTCGCGGACCACTTCCATCTCGTATTCCTTCCAGCCAATGAGCGACTCTTCGATGAGCAGCTCGTTGGTGGGCGACAGGTCGATGCCGCGCTTGCAGATCTCTTCGAACTCTTCGGGGTTGTAGGCAATGCCGCCGCCGGTGCCACCCAGCGTGAAGCTGGGGCGGATCACCATCGGGAAGCCCGAGCCGCCGATTTCGGCCTGGATGCTCTTTTGCACCGCCCAGGCTTCTTCCAGCGAGTGGGCGATGCCCGACTTGGCCGAGCCCAGGCCGATGGAGGTCATCGCGTCCTTGAACTTCAGGCGGTCTTCGGCCTTCTCGATCGCGTGCTCGTTGGCACCGATCATCTCGACCTTGTACTTGTCGAGCACGCCGTGCTTGTGCAGGTCGAGGGCGCAGTTCAGCGCGGTCTGGCCACCCATGGTCGGCAGGATCGCGTCGGGGCGCTCTTTGGCGATGATGCGCTCGACCACCTGCCAGGTGATGGGCTCGATGTAGGTGACGTCCGCCGTGCTCGGGTCCGTCATGATGGTCGCCGGGTTGCTGTTGACCAGGATGACCTTGTAGCCCTCTTCGCGCAGGGCCTTGCAGGCCTGGGCGCCGGAGTAGTCGAATTCGCAGGCCTGACCGATGATGATCGGGCCGGCGCCGATGATGAGGATGCTCTTGATGTCTGTGCGCTTAGGCATGTTGTGTCTCCTGCCGAGCCGCCTCAAAGGAGGCACGCTCCCCCTTGGGGGGATGCGAAGCGGCAAAGCCGCAAGCTTGGGGGCTAATCATTCTTTCTCCATCAGCGCCGTGAAACGATCGAACAGGTAGCTGATGTCATGCGGTCCGGGCGAGGCTTCCGGGTGACCCTGGAAGCAGAAAGCGGGCTTGTCGGTGCGGGCCAGGCCTTGCAGCGTGCCGTCGAACAGCGAGATGTGCGTGGCACGCAGGTTGGCGGGCAGCGTCTTCTCGTCGACAGCGAAACCGTGGTTCTGGCTGGTGATGCTCACGCGGCCGTTGTCCAGGTCTTTCACAGGGTGGTTGCCGCCGTGGTGACCGAAGGGCATCTTGTAGGTCTTGGCGCCCGAAGCCAGGGCCATGATCTGGTGACCCAGGCAGATGCCGAAGGTCGGGATGCCGGTTTCGATCAGTTCCTTGGCCGCAGCAATCGCGTAGTCGCAAGGCTCCGGGTCCCCGGGGCCGTTGGACAGGAAGATGCCATCGGGCTTGTGCTTGAGCACTTCGGCAGCCGGCGTCTTGGCGGGCACCACGGTGACCTTGCAGCCTCGCTCGGCCAGCATGCGCAGGATGTTGCGCTTGACGCCGAAGTCATAGGCCACGACGTGGAACTTCGGAGCGATCTGTTTGCCGAAGCCTGGCTTGCCACCCAGTTCGGGGTTGGCGAGCTTCCACTCGGTCTCGTCCCACACCACGGAATCGGTGCGCGAGACAACCTGGGCCAGGTCCTGGCCGGCCATGTTCGGCGCGGCCTTGGCTTTGGCCACCGCGTCGGCGATGACCGCGTCGGTGACGTCCTGACCAGCGGCCAGGGCGACGATGCAACCGTTCTGAGCGCCCTTGGAGCGCAGGATGCGCGTCAGCTTGCGGGTGTCGATGTTGGCGATGCCGACCGTGCCTTCGTCCTGCAGGTATTGCGAGAGGGTGCGGGTCTGACGGAAGTTGGAAGTGCGGATGGGCAGATCCTTGATGATCAGACCAGCGGCATGGACTTTCGTGGCTTCGACGTCTTCACCGTTGACACCGTAGTTGCCGATGTGCGGATACGTCAGGGTGACGATCTGGCGGCAGTAGCTGGGGTCGGTGAGGATTTCCTGATAGCCGGTGATCGAGGTGTTGAACACCACTTCACCGACTGTGTGACCGGCAGCGCCGATCGAAGTGCCAAGAAAGACCGTGCCGTCTGCGAGGGCCAGAAGAGCTTGGGGCAGGACGGGCAGCACGGGTTCGTTCTCCGTTTGTTGTGCGCGCCTGGCTCGCCGTTTGCTTGAGACACCGTCAACGTGCAACAGCACATGGCCGGGACACGGACGCGACAAAAGCAAGGCCGATCATGTACATGCCAGATCGGCGCGGTTTCGCCAGACGGGGGGATGGTTGCGGGTAAACCTTAGAAGTATAACCGATCCGACCTGTTGGCATGTGCGCACGACATGTGGCACATGCCCTGCCCTGGTTCACAATGAGGCCCATCCTGACCCACCACGCGAGGACACCATGAAGGGCGACGCCAAGGTCATCGAGCTGCTCAATGCGCAGCTCAAGAATGAACTCACCGCAACCAACCAGTACTTCCTGCACTACCGCATGCTCAAGCACTGGGGCTTTGCCAAGCTGGCCAAGAAAGAGTACGAAGAATCGATCGGCGAGATGAAGCACGCCGACAAGCTGATGGAGCGCATCTTCACGCTGGATGGCCTGCCCAACCTGCAGGACCTGGGCAAGCTGCTCATCGGCGAGGACGTGCCCGAGCTGCTGGCCTGCGACCTCAAGCTCGAGACCGCTGCCCAGGCCACCGTCAAGGAAGGCATCGCCTACTGTGAATCGGTGCGCGATTACGTCTCCCGTGACCTGTTCCAGCACATCTTGGACGACACCGAGGAGCACATCGATTTCCTCGAGACCCAGATCGACTTGATCGCCAAAGTTGGCGTTCAGAACTACCTGCAATCCATCATGGGTGAAATCGAAGGCTGAGGAACCAGGCGACGGCTGGCGGCTCGGATCCCCTTGATCGGGGTCCGGGCTTGGCCAAGGGCTTGTGCTGCGAATCATTCGCATCTATCATGCGACTCATTCTCATTCGTGAGCCCCAATTCCGTCATGATCGTCTGCGTCTGCCACGCCATCTCCGACAAGGAAATCGTCAAGCAAGCCAACATGGGCTGCGGCTCCTTCGATGCCCTCCAGGACCGCACGCGTGTGGCCACCTGCTGCGGGTGCTGTGAGACCTGCGCCCGAGAAGTCTTTGACGAAGCCCGCCAAGCTGGCAGCAAGTTGATTCCGATTGCGCGGATGTCTGTCGCCACCGTCTGAGCGCACACCATACGTAACAAGTCGTGAACAGTCCACGGAAACGGGCCCTCGAGGCCCGTTTTTTACGGGTGTACCCTGCTCAAGGGCTCCCTAGGATGGTCGATGTCCAGTACGAGACGCGCTCAAAGGCGCAGCGAGGGCACGATGGCATCCTTTTTCTACTCCAACGACGAGTCTGCACAGGTTGACACGCAGGGACGCAAACGCGCCTTGTCCAACCCGACGCAATTGCCTCACGACGCCCCTGTGGACCTGAGTGGCTCTGCCGCGAGGCGGGTCGGCGTCACACCTCCGGCCCAGTTTGCGCCCGCCCAGCCTCTGTGGAAGAGCTGGTGCCAGGGTTTGTGGAACTGGCTGTGGGACAACGGCGAATCGCCGCGCCCTCCGTCTTCGGCCAATGGCCTGCGCGCCATCAAGACAGAGTTCGTTGCTTCCTTGTGGGACCTCCAGTCGCTGCGCGCCAACCAGGTGCGTGACCAGATCGAAACCTCGCGTTCGCTGCGTGAACTCTGGCACCTGCGCGCCGACGTATTCAAGGTGATCTCCACGCACCGCGGGCAAATCGAGGCGCAGTTGCGCCTGGACGCCCTGGACAGCCACTTCCCGGTGCGCGCTTCCCCCAGGGCAGAAGATGGCCGCAGTGCAAAGGTGACAACCTGGTAATTGGTCGGTGAGGATGTCCAGGCGACGCCCGGCACAGCCGCGCGCGTAGCACAATGTCGAGCTGGACACCCGACCGCCCCATGAACATCATCATCCTGGACGACTATCAGGACGCCGTCCGAAAACTGCCATGTGCCTCCCGGCTTGACGGCTTG
>NZ_DCXA01000079.1:0-3033 GCF_002328915.1 Aquabacterium sp. UBA2148 | reverse complement strand
CCACCGAGCTGGGCCCCCGGGCCATCGCCTGCGCGCAGGACAACCTGCAGCGCCTGGGCCTGAGCGACCGCGTTCAGGTCGTTGAGGCCGACCTCTTCCCCGACCCGGCGCGCTTCGGTCGATCTGCCCTGATCGTTTGCAACCCGCCCTGGTTGCCCGGCCAGCCCAGCTCGACCGTTGAGCAGGCGGTGTACGACCCCGACAGCCGCATGCTGCGTGGTTTCCTGGCCGGGCTGGCCGATCGCCTGCTGCCAGGTGGCGAGGGCTGGCTCATCCTGTCCGACATCGCCGAGCGGCTGGGCCTGCGCTCGCGCGAGCAGCTCGAAGGCTGGATCCGCGACGGGGGGCTGAGCGTGGCGGGGCGACTCGACACCCGCCCCCGTCATCGCAAGTCGCAAGACGCCAGCGACCCATTGCACGCGGCGCGCAAGGCCGAGGTCACCAGCCTGTGGCGACTGGTGGCAACGCCTGAGGCGATCGGCCGCTGACCCGGGCCACACGGTCTTCCCGCGCCTCCCCCTCATTCGCGGCATCTGTGTGCCAGACGCCACCCACTTCGCGTGACGCCTGCCAAGCGCCTGTGGCACATTGGGGCACCAGGGCTGTCTGGAAGCCCTGTCCGCGATGGAGGTCCACATGCAAACGCTCGACGAGATGCTTTCGCTGAACCTGTTGACCGCGGACCAGCACCAGGCGATCGGCGCCTGGGTCCGGCAGGCCCGCACGCCTGAGCGCATCCTGCAAATGCCAGCGCACCTTTGGGCCGTGCTGGAGCAGGCCACCACCTTGCTCGACTTCGACGGCAGCGGCCCACCGCACTAGGGATGTCCCGAGTTGGGGGCAGGTAAACCCGGGGTGAGCCATCCGGGCGGCATGGAACGCGACACACTACGGCCCGCGCAGCGACCCATGTGACACGTCGGCGCACCAGATCCACATGCTGATTTCGCCGATACACCTCCGCACCCTGGTCGACACCCTGGCGCTCGATGGCCACCCTTTCCGCGAGGCGATGGCCCTGGCCGGCCTGGATGAACGCGACATCGATGGACAAGGTCCCTGGATCGACGAGTCCGTGTTCGATGGGCTCATGCGTGCCGCCATGACGGTGACGGGCGACCCCGCTTATGGCTTCACCGCCAGCACCAGCCTGGCCCAGACCCGTTACGGCCCGCATGCCCTGCTGATCGTGCACGCGCCCACCCTGCGCCATGCGTTCGAGGACATCCGCATGTTCTCGCCACTCATCGTGGAAGAGACCGAGCTGGACATGGTGATCTCCGGCGAGGAGGCCTGCCTGCTGGCTCGGCCCATGGGCGTGACGCCCGATGGTTTTCGCTTCCGCATGGAGTGGCTGATGTCGCTGTGCGTGCAGCTGTCGCGCCGCGCCGGCAGCCAGGAAGGCGACCTCCTCGACTGCACCTTCCCCTATCCGGCGCCAGCTCACGTGCACCGCTATGAAACCCTGTTCGGTCGACGCGTCCGGTTCGACGCCAGCCAGGGCACCTTGCGCTTTCGAGCTGCGTTGCTCGACGCACCCCTGCCCGGCCACGACCGCGTGGTCTACGACACCCTGCGCTTGCAGGCCGAGACGTTGTTGGCCACCCGCTATCAGCGTCTGGACCTCGTGCAGGCCCTGCGCCAGGCGGTTTTTCGGTCCTTGCCCCGTGTGCCCGATGCCGCCGAACTCGCGTCCCTGATCGGACAGAGTGAGCGCAGCATGCGTCGCCAATTGGCCAAGCGAGAGCTGAGCGTGCCCGATGTGGTGCAGCGCTGCCAGAGAGAGCTGTCGGAGCGGCTGTTGCGCGAAGGCCTGCTGCCGATCAAGCAGATCGCCGACGAGACCGGGTTTTCTTCGGCGAGTTGCTTCCACCGCGCCTTCCGCCGCTGGCATGGGGTCACGCCCAGTGAATGGCGGGAGCGCTGACCCAGGAGCCGTGTCCCCAGCCGTTGACGCTACAGTGTCCGGTGTGTGTCCAGGCTTTGTCTCATGCTCGCTCCTGCGCCTTCTCCCCACGCTTTGACCCTTCGCGGCTGGTTCCGGCTCATCGCCGTGGGCCTGGTGCTGGTCGTGCTCGTGGGGGTGGTGCGGCTGGTGGGGTTGGAGTGGCGGCAGTTCGAGCAGTCCCGCCTGGCCCGGCAAGCGGTTCAGAAGTTGCGCGTGACGCTCGTGGCAGCGGAGATGGTCTCGCGGGAGCGAGGCCCCATGAACGGCATGCTGGGCGACGCCAGCTCAAGCGGGGACCCGGTGTTGCGCGACAAGCTTCAAAAAGCCCGCGCCCGCACCGATGCCGCCTTCGACGCCTACCAGCAGGCGCTCAGCGATGCCAAACCAGGCAAAGCCTGGGCCGAGAGGCACCAGGTGGCCCTGCGCGACCTCAACGCCTTGCGCCTGAGCCTGGCCCAGGCCCGCGCACAGGTCGATCAACTCATCGCCCGACCGCAAACCGAGCGATCGCGCGAGGACATCCGTGCCGCCGTGAGCGCCATGGTGGACCTCGTGCCCAGGCTCTCACCGGCCATGACCTTGTTCGCCGACGAGTCCCAGCAGGCTGATCCGGCCCTGGCCCCGGCCGTCTGGGGGGCCCGCATGGCCGCAGAGTTGCGTGAACGCGCGGGGCTGTTGGGCTCCTTGTTCACGCCCGCCTTGACGCGGCAGCTGCCCTTCACCGTGCCGGAGCATGAGCGCATCGATGAGGCCACGGGACGCATCGATGAGTTGCGTCACCTGATGGTGCTGCGGGTCGAGTCGAGCCCCACGTCCGAGCCCGTTCGCCACGCGCACGTTCGCATGATGCAGCGCTACTTCGGCCACGCGGCCGAGCTGCTCAACGGGGTGCAGGAGGCAGGCCGGACCCATGGGCGCTATGGCATGAGTCCCGCCGAGTTCGCCGCCCTGTATGTGCCGGAGATGGACGCCATCGTGGCCCTGCGTGACGCCCAACTGGCCGAAGCCGAACAGCACAGCATCGAGGCGCGCGAACGCTCACGCCAGTCCCTGCTCTGGCTGGCCGGGCTCACGACCCTGCTCAT
>NZ_DCXA01000271.1:19978-31909 GCF_002328915.1 Aquabacterium sp. UBA2148 | reverse complement strand
TGCAGCAGCGCCATGGCGTGCCCCTTGTTGAGTTCAGACAGCGAAGCTTTCGCCACAGCCGCAGTTGGCCTTGGCGTTCGGGTTGTGGAACTTGAATCCCTCGTTGAGCCCTTCGCGAACGAAGTCCAGCTCGGTGCCATCGAGGAAGGGCAGGCTGCGTGCGTCCACCAACAGCTTCAGGCCATGGCTGTCGAACACCTGGTCCTCGGGCAGGGCCTCGTCGGCGAACTCGATGGCATATGCCAGGCCCGAGCAGCCGCTGGTCTTGACGGCCAGGCGCAGGCCCACGCCCTTGCCGCGCTTGTTCAGCGATCTCTCGATGTGGCGGGCGGCGTTGTCGGTCAGGGTGACGGCCATTTGGTCCTCCTCACATCGAGAACGAGCTGCCGCAGCCACAGGTGGTCTGCGCGTTCCGGTTGTGGATGACGAAGCGCGAGCCTTCCAGGCCGTCCTCGTAGTCGATGTCGGCACCCAGCAGGTATTGCATGCTCATCATGTCGACCACCATGCTCACGCCGTCCTTGTCGATGCGGGTGTCGTCTTCGTTGACCTGGTCGTCGAAGGCGAAGCCGTAAGAGAAGCCCGAGCAGCCCCCACCCGTCACGTACAGACGCAGTTTGAGTTGAGGGTTGCCTTCGTCGGCGATGAGTTCGGCCACCTTCGCGGCCGCAGCACTGCTGAACTGGATGGGCGTGGCCGGGGGCGGTGCGGCCGTGGTGGGGGTGAGGGTGGTGGTGTCCATGGCGGCTCCTTCGTGGAAGATCGGTGGGACGGTGGGAGGAAGTCGGTGGTCAGGAGGGTTGGCAGGCGGTTTGCTCGGGCAGCGTCACGCTGGTGGCGCCGAGCGTTGCCGGGTCGGCCAGGCGCGATCGGTAGTCGGCCACGGCGGCCTTGATCGCGTCTTCGGCCAGGATGGAGCAGTGGATCTTCACGGGCGGCAGGGCCAGCTCCTCCGCGATCTGCGTGTTCTGAATGGCCAGTGCTTCGTTGAGCGTTTTGCCGCGCACCCACTCGGTCACCAGCGAACTCGACGCAATCGCCGAGCCGCAGCCGTAGGTCTTGAAGCGCGCGTCTTCGATCACGCCCGTGGCGGGGTTGACCTTGATCTTCAGCTTCATGACGTCGCCGCATGCGGGGGCGCCCACCATGCCGGTGGCCACGCCTTCTTCGTCGGCCGAGAAGGAGCCGACGTTGCGGGGGTTCTCGTAGTGGTCGATGACTTTGTCGCTGTAGGCCATGTTGGGGCTCCGGTGGTTCGATGTTCGTGGGGTGGTGCAGCGCTGCTGTCAGTGCGCGGCCCACTGGATGGCGTCAAGGTCGATGCCGGCACGCACCATGTCCCACAGCGGGCTCATGTCGCGCAACCTGTTCACGACCTCGCGCACGCGGCCGATGGTGAAGTCGATCTCCTCGGCGGTGGTGAAGCGACCGATGGAAAAGCGCACCGAGCTGTGGGCGAGTTCGTCGCTGCGACCCATCGCGCGCAGCACGTAGCTGGGCTCCAGGCTGGCCGAGGTGCAGGCCGATCCCGACGACACGGCGATGTCCTTCATGCCCATCAACAGCGACTCGCCCTCGACGTAGTTGAAGCTGACGTTGAGGTGGCCCGGCGCGCGGCGTTCGGTGTGGCCGTTGAGCGCCACCGCATCGATGCCCTGCAGGCCGCGCCACAGGCGTTCGCGCAGGCTGATGAGCCGCTCGATTTCGGTGTTCATTTCGCGGGCGGCGATGTAGAAGGCCTCGCCCATGCCGACGATCTGGTGCGTGGGCAGCGTGCCCGAGCGCATGCCACGCTCGTGGCCGCCGCCATGCATCTGCGCCTCGATGCGCACGCGGGGTTTGCGCTGCACGTACAGCGCACCGATGCCCTTGGGGCCATAGGTCTTGTGGGCCGACATCGACATCAGGTCGATGGGCAGGCGATCAAGGTCGATGGCGACCTTGCCCGTGGCCTGGGCGGCATCCACGTGCAAGAGCACCCCTTTGCTGCGGCACAGGGCGCCCAGTCGCGCGATGTCCTGGATCACACCGGTCTCGTTGTTGACGAACATGACCGAGGCCAGCACGGTGTCGGGCCGGATCGCCTCGGCGAAGCGGTCCATGTCGACCAGGCCATCGGCCTCGACCGGCACCACCGTGACCTCCCAGCCCAGCCGCTCCATCTCGCGCATGGTGTCGAGCACGGCCTTGTGTTCGGTGGCCAGCGTCACCAGGTGGCGGCACCCTTGATGGCCAGGTTGTTGCTCTCTGTTGCGCCGGATGTCCAGACGATTTCCCGTGGATCGGCTCCAATCAGGTAGGCCACTTGCTCGCGGGCGATCTCGACCGCCTCTTCTGCGGCCCACCCGTAGGCATGTGAGCGGCTGGCCGGGTTGCCAAAGCGCTCGGTGAGGTAGGGCATCATCTTGTTTGCCACACGCGGGTCCACAGGCGTGGTGGCAGCGTAGTCCAGGTAAACCGGATGGGGGTGCGGGGGCGGAGGGAAGTTCATGGGCAAGCCTTCCTGAGGGTGGGGCGGGGCCGGTGGTTTTGCCTTTCATTGCAAACGCGGTGCCACGTCTGCATCGCGTGTGACCGACCTCGGTTTCTCCTGGGAAAGGTGCTCCATCAACCGGCGCACAGCACCGATTGGGTGGTGTCAGCCGTGTGGGGTTTGTCGGTTTTGTTGTCGTGTTGTGGGGCCCTTGTCTCGCCATCCGGGTCAGGGGCTGCTCACCAGGAGGGTGGATGTGAGAGCGTGGATTCGACGTGGTTTGAGCGCCTCGGTGCTGGGCCTGATGGCCGGCCTGGTGGGCGCTGCCGAGCCCTGGCCTGTCTTGCAGGCATCGGCGCAGGCGCTGGCGCGTCACCCCGTGGTGGACGAGGCCCGCTTCGCCGGCCAGGGGTGGGCGGACATCGAGCGGGCCAACTCGGCCCTGGCATCGGTGCAGGTGGACCACTTCGAGGGGGTGCCCACGGGTTGGTTGGGCCGGCCGGTGCGCATCCACCACCGCGCGTACGTGTTGCCGGCAGACCAGGAGCGGGGCGCCGTGGTCATCGTGCCGGGCTTCACCGAGGGCCTGGTCATCTACCAGGAGGTCATCCACGACCTGCTCAACAACGGGTGGTCGGTCTACGTTCACGACCACCGCAACCAGGGGTTTTCGACTCGGCTCATCGAGGGCGAAGATGGCCGAGACAAAGGCCATGTCGATCGCTTCGACAACCTGGTCGCTGACCTGGAGCGCTTCGTCGCCGAGGTGCAACGCTTGCGCGCCGACCCGCAGCGGGCCCACAAGCCCTGGGTGCTGCTGGCGCATTCGATGGGTGGGGCGGTGTCGGCTTTGCACCTGGCTCGCCAGGCAGGCCAGACGCCGTTTCGGGCGGCGGCGCTGGTCACCCCCATGATGGAGCCCACCGTGGCGCCCAACAATTCCAGCCGATGGGGCGACCAGGCCCTGAGGCGCTGGTGCCATGCCGGCTCCATGCCGTTCTTCTTCGACTGGCCCGTGCTCTCGAGCACGCGGGTGCAGGGCGGCACGTTCGAGCAGGAGTGGCGCCGCTACCGCGAGATGCTCGATCGCGCCAGCCACCCGCAGACCCACAGCGTGGTGCGCCACGACGTGCGCTGGCTCAACCGGGCTTCGCGTTGCGAAGGCGAGCACTGCGGCCACGACGACGCCCGGGTGGCCGGGGCCACGCTGGGCTGGGTTGACGAGGCCTGCGCCGGGGCGGCCCAAGCCCGGGGGGCGGGTGCCTCGCGCATTGCCGTGCCCGTGCTGGTGCTGCAAGGCGGCGAAGACGTGGTGGTCGAGCCCTCAGCCCAGCAGGAGTTTTGCGACAACGTCAACGCCGGCAAAACGCAGGCAGACCCGGGGCGCTGCACGGGTTGGCGCCTGCCCGAGGCCCGACATGGGCTGCTGGTGGAGGTTGATCGCCTCAGGCGGCCCGCCCTGGTTCAGATCCTGAATTTCTGGGACGAGGCCATCGTGCCACGTCCTTGAGCCCACGCCGGGTGCCTGGTGACCCTGCAGCCGATGATGACGCTTGGCTGCTTCGCAGGGCCGGCTCAGCGCCGCCAGAGCACCAGGTGCCCGTGCAGGGGCTGGTCCTTGTCGCGGCGGATGACCGTGGGCTCGTGGGCGAGCACCTGGAAGCCGTGCTGTTGAGCCAGTTGGCGCAGGTGGGCTTCGGCGTGCGAATACCGGCCTGATCGCTCCAGGCGATGGCCGCGTTCGAGGTCGGCCGGCGTTGGCGCCAGACGCGATGCCGCCATGTCTTCCACGGTGAACGCAAACAAGCCGCCTGGGCTGAGCAGGCGATGGGCCTGGGCCACCACCTCGTCGATCTTGCCCACGTAGATGAACACGTCCGTCGCGATCACGGTGTCGGCGCTGCCGCTTTCGGCTTGTTGCAGGTGTTGCAGCACGTCGGCGCAAACCAGCTGGGTGTAGTCCCCGCGAGCGTGCGCCTGGCGCAACATCTTCTCGGACAGGTCGACACCCACCAGCGATTGCGCCCGGCCCGCCAGGGCCTCGGCCACCAGGCCCGTGCCGCAACCCAGATCGACCACGCGCCAGGCGTGCTGCTCGGGGGCGTGTTGTTCCAGCAGCTTGACGATGTCTGCGGGCGCTCGGTAGCCCAGCTCGTGCTGGAGGTGGTGGTCGAACTGCTCGGCGTAGTGGTCGAACAGGCGCACGACGTAGGCGCTGGGTGCCGCATCCGTCTGGTTGTTCTCGAGCATGTCGACCTGGTGTCGCACATAGTCGTCGTTGGGCGCGGCCTTGAGCTTGCGCTTGAGCAGGGGCAGCAAATCCTGCGGACGGTCCTGTTTTTCGACCAGGCGGATCAGGTTGTCCAGGGCCGCTTCGAAGCCGGCGTTGACCTCGCTGGCATGCTGATAGCACGACTGCGCCAGGTCCAGGCGGTGGAATTCCTCAAAGAGGGCGCCCAGGTTGTTGAAGGCCTCGGCGTCTTGGGGCATCAGCTTGCAGGCCTGCTGCATCGGCTGCAGCGCCTCCTCCTTGCGGCCTTGCCGACTGAGGATCAGGCCCAGGGCCTTCCAGGCGAAGCCGTGCTTGGGAGCGCGCTCGGAAAGCGACCGCGCAGCGCGCTCTGCCTCGGGCATGCGACCCTGCTGGAACAAGGACAGGATGAGCTTTTGCTCCAGTTCCAGGTTGACGGGGGGAGGCGTCAGGGGCCGGCTGAAGATGTTGGGTGTCTGAGGCTGGGACATGGGTGCAGGCTGGCAAGAGGCTGCCGATACTGCACCAAAAATCCACCCCTGTGTATCAGGACGCACGGCAGCCCTCCCGCGCTCCGGGGGGCGCCGTGCCTGGCCTGATGTCAGGCCGCGTCGAAGCGGTCGAGGTTCATCACCTTGACCCAGGCGGCCACGAAGTCATCGATGAACTTGACCTGGGCGTCGCTGCTGGCGTAGACCTCGGCCAGCGCGCGCAGTTGCGAGTTCGAGCCGAAGACCAGGTCGACCACCGTGGCCGTCCACTTCACCGCCCCCGTCTTGCGATCGCGCCCTTCGAGCACGTTGGCATCGGTGCTTGAGCGCTGCCAGGTGGTGCCCATGTCCAGCACGTTGACGAAGAAGTCGTTGCTCAGCGTGCCTGGGCGCTGGGTGAAGACGCCGTGCTTCGTGCCTGCGGTGTTGGCGCCCAGGGCGCGCAGGCCGCCGACGAGCACCGTCATCTCGGGCGCGCTCAGCGTCAGCAACTGGGCCTTGTCGATCAGCAGCTCGGCGGCAGCACCTTCCCAGCCCTTCCCGGCGTGGTTGCGGAAACCATCGGCGCGCGGCTCCAGCACGGCGAAGGACTCGACGTCGGTCTGCGCCTGCGAGGCGTCCATGCGCCCCGGCGTGAAGGGCACGTGCACGGCGTGGCCCGCCTGTTTGGCGGCGGCTTCCACGGCGGCGTTGCCGGCCAGCACGATCAGGTCGGCCAGCGACACCCGCTTGCCATCGGTGGCCTGGGCGTTGAAGGCCTGCTGGATGGCTTCGAGCTTGGCCAGCACCTTGGCGAGCTGGGTCGGCTGGTTGGCCTCCCAGTCTTTCTGCGGCGCCAGTCGGATGCGCGCACCGTTGGCACCACCACGCTTGTCGCTGCCGCGGAAGGTCGAGGCCGAAGCCCAGGCCGTTGAAACCAGCTCGGCCGTGCTCAGGCCCGAGGCCAGCAGGTCGGCCTTGAGCTGGGCCACGTCGGCGGCATCGACCAGCTTGTGGTTGACGGCGGGGATGGGGTCCTGCCAGATGAGTTCTTCTTTCGGCACCAGCTTGCCCAGGTAGCGCGCGCGCGGGCCCATGTCGCGGTGGGTGAGCTTGAACCAGGCGCGGGCAAAAGCGTCGGCGAACTCGGCCGGGTTGGCGTGAAAGCGCCGCGAGATCTTCTCGTAGGCGGGGTCGAAGCGCAGCGACAGGTCGGCCGTGGTCATCATCGGCGCGTGCTTCTTCGACGGGTCGTGTGCGTCGGGGATCATGTGCTCGGGCTTGACGTTCTTGGCCACCCACTGGTGAGCGCCAGCCGGGCTCTTGGTGAGCTCCCATTCGTAGCCGAAGAGCATGTCGAAGTAGCCGTTGTCCCAGGTCGTGGGGTTGGGCTTCCAGGCGCCTTCGATGCCGCTGGTGGTGGTGTGCACGCCCTTGCCCGAGCCCAGCTGGTTGATCCAGCCCAGGCCCATGGCTTCGACCGGGGCGGCCTCGGGTTCGGCCCCCACCAGGCTCGGGTCGCCCGCGCCGTGGGCCTTGCCAAAGGTGTGGCCACCGGCCACCAGGGCCACGGTTTCTTCGTCGTTCATGGCCATGCGGGCGAAGGTCTCGCGCACGTCGCGGCCCGATGCGATCGGGTCGGGGTTGCCGTCCGGGCCTTCCGGGTTCACGTAGATCAGGCCCATCTGCACGGCGGCCAGCGGGTTGGCCAGCTCGCGCTCACCCGAGTAGCGGCTGTCGGCCTCTTTGCTGGAGGCCAGCCACTTGGCTTCGGGGCCCCAGTCGATGTCGATCTCGGGCTCCCAGATGTCGGGTCGGCCGCCGGCAAAGCCGAAGGTCTTGAACCCCATGGACTCGAGCGCCACGTTGCCGGTCAGGATGAAGAGGTCTGCCCAGGACAGGTTGCGGCCGTACTTCTGCTTGATGGGCCACAGCAGTCGGCGGGCCTTGTCGAGGTTGCCGTTGTCGGGCCAGCTGTTGAGCGGCGCAAAGCGCTGGTTGCCAGTGCCAGCGCCACCGCGGCCGTCCTGGATGCGGTAGGTGCCGGCAGCGTGCCAGGCCATGCGGATGAACAGGCCGCCGTAGTGGCCCCAGTCGGCCGGCCACCAGTCTTGCGAGTCGGTCATCAGGGCCTTGAGGTCGGCGACGACGGCGTCAAGGTCGAGCTTCTTGAAAGCTTCCGAATAGTCGAAGTCCTCACCCATCGGGTTGGACTGAGGGCCCTGCTGGTGCAGGATGGCCAGGTTGAGCTGGTTGGGCCACCAGTCGCGGTTGCCGCGCACGGCCTGGGTGGCGGGCTTGTGGGCGCCAGAGAACGGGCACTTGGCTTCTTGGGTCATGTTCTTCTCCTGTGAGGGGCCGGGATTCAGGAACTGAGTCTAGGCAGCCGCACCCAGGGCGGCAAACCAAGGATTTCAATCACCGCGATAGCCGCCGGCCTTTGCATGACGCGCTCCAGCAGCTTCCCGGGCCGGTGGGCTCCCCCTTGGCATCGACGCCCTCTTGAAACCGCCAAGCATGTCCATATAATCATTAGCACTCGACTTCGGTGAGTGCTAACATGCCTGCCGAACCACCCCGGAGATCCGCTCCAGCGGCCGGTCCCCGTGGTGGACGAGACCCAAAAATCAGCTTCGATGTGAGTGTTCGCTCACTCGAAAGCGCTTGCCAACCCACAAGTTGTCTTCCAGACAGGAGAACCCATGAAACTGCGTCCTCTGCACGATCGCGTGATCGTCAAGCGCCTCGAAAGCGAAACCAAGACGGCCTCCGGCATCTTCATCCCCGACGCCGCCACCGAGAAGCCCGACCAAGGTGAAGTCCTGGCCGTCGGCCCCGGCAAGCGCAACGACAAGGGCGACTTCGTGGCCCTGAACGTCGCCGTCGGCGACCGCGTCCTGTTCGGCAAGTACTCCGGCCAGACCGTCAAGGTCGATGGCGACGAGCTGCTGGTCATGCGCGAAGAAGACCTCTTCGCCGTCATCGCCAAGTAAGCCACCCCCTCACACTGAATTCTTCGGAGAACAAACATGGCAGCTAAAGACGTCGTCTTCGGTTCTGACGCCCGCGCCCGCATGGTCGAAGGCGTGAACATCCTGGCCAACGCGGTCAAAACCACCCTGGGCCCCAAGGGCCGCAACGTGGTGCTCGAGCGCTCCTTCGGCGCCCCCACCGTGACCAAGGACGGTGTGTCCGTGGCCAAGGAAATCGAGCTCAAAGACAAGCTCATGAACATGGGCGCCCAGATGGTCAAGGAAGTCGCTTCCAAGACCTCTGACAACGCTGGCGACGGCACCACCACCGCCACCGTGCTGGCCCAGGCCATCGTGCGCGAAGGCATGAAGTACGTGGCCGCCGGCATGAACCCGATGGACCTCAAGCGCGGCATCGACCGTGCTGTGGCCGCCCTGGTTGTCGAGCTCAAGAAGGCTTCGAAGGCCACCACCACCTCCAAGGAAATCGCTCAAGTCGGCACCATCTCGGCCAACAGCGACTCCGACGTCGGCGGCATCATTGCTGAAGCCATGGACAAGGTCGGCAAGGAAGGCGTCATCACCGTTGAAGACGGCAAGTCGCTGCAAAACGAACTCGACGTCGTCGAAGGCATGCAGTTCGACCGCGGCTACCTGTCGCCCTACTTCATCAACAACCCGGAAAAGCAAGCCGCGATCCTGGACAACCCCTTCGTGCTGCTGTTCGACAAGAAGATCAGCAACATCCGTGACCTGCTGCCCACGCTGGAGCAAGTCGCCAAGGCCGGTCGTCCGCTGCTGATCATCGCTGAAGAAGTCGACGGTGAAGCCCTGGCCACCCTGGTGGTCAACACCATCCGCGGCATCCTGAAGGTTGTGGCTGTGAAGGCCCCTGGCTTCGGCGACCGCCGCAAGGCCATGCTGGAAGACATCGCCATCCTGACCGGCGGCAAGGTCATCGCCGAAGAAGTCGGCATGGCCCTGGACAAGGTCACCCTGGCCGACCTGGGCCAAGCCAAGCGCGTTGAAGTGGGCAAGGAAAACACCACCATCATCGACGGCGCTGGCGAAGCTGGCGACATCGAAGCCCGCGTCAAGCAGATCCGCATCCTGATCGAAGAAGCCACCAGCGACTACGACCGCGAAAAGATGCAAGAGCGCGTGGCCAAGCTGGCCGGCGGTGTGGCCGTCATCAAGGTCGGTGCTGCCACCGAAGTCGAGATGAAGGAAAAGAAGGCCCGCGTGGAAGACGCCCTGCACGCCACCCGCGCTGCCGTGGAAGAAGGCATCGTGGCCGGTGGTGGCGTGGCCCTGCTGCGCGCTCGCCAGGCTGCTGGCGCCATCAAGGGTGACAACGCTGACCAGGACGCCGGCATCAAGCTGATCCTGAAAGCCATCGAAGCCCCCCTGCGCGAAATCGTCGGCAACGCCGGTGGCGAGCCTTCGGTCGTGATCAACAAGGTGCTCGAAGGCGCTGGCAACTTCGGTTTCAACGCCGCCAACGACACCTATGGCGACATGATCGAAATGGGCATCCTGGACCCCACCAAGGTGACCCGCACCGCCCTGCAGAACGCCGCTTCCGTGGCTTCGCTGATGCTGACGACCGAGTGCATGGTCGCCGAAGCTCCCAAGGACGATGCCCCCGCCGGCGGCATGCCCGACATGGGTGGCATGGGCGGCATGGGCGGCATGGGCATGTAAATGCCTGAGCCAGGCGCCTCGCTTCGGTGAGGCGCTTGCCCTGCTGCAAAGCACAAAGGCCGCTGAAAAGCGGCCTTTTTCTTTTTTGGCGGCGACACCTCAGCCGTGCGCGGGCACAGCCGAGCTGCCCGACGGGATCAAAGCTTGCCGGCCTCGCGCAGCAGCTTGTCGTGGCGCTCGGTGTCTTCCTTGACGTGCTTGCTGACGTAATACAGGAAGTAGCCCAGGCCGCACAGCATGGCTGCGATGGACAGCAGGCTCAGGATGCCGTAGTCGGTGGTCAGGAAGTTGATCCAGGCTTGCATGGTGTTTTCTCCTCTGCGGGGCGTTTCTGACAGGCTCCATCTGACGCCTGTTCGACCTTTGGCGTCCTGATGCAGATCAAGTCGCAAAGGGGCGTGCGCCGTCGAATCCGCCGGATTTGATGCGGCACAATCGTTTGCACTCCTCGTCATCCGCCCGATGAAACACCCTGCCTCGTCCACCCGCCGGCTTCACCCCTGCGCTTTGCTTTGCGGCCTGGCCTTGGCGTTTGCCGGGCAGTTGGCCGGAGCCCAGGCCACCGGCGCGCCCGCCTCACCTGGATCGACGGAGACGCTCCTGCGGGACGCGACCCGAGCCCGCGTCGGACTGGTGCTCTCCGGTGGCGGTGCACGCGGCCTGGCCCACGTCGGGGTGCTCAAGGTGCTCGAGCGAGAGCGCATCCCGGTGGACCTCATCGCCGGCACCTCCATGGGCGCCATCGTGGGCGGTCTCTACGCCACGGGCCTGACCGCCACCCAGATCGAGGAAGAGGTCACCCGCCTGGACTGGATCGGTGCCTTTGCTTCGCGCGTCAACCGCCAGGACCTGTCGCAGCGCCGCAAAGAGCAGGATTTCGAGGTCTCGCCGCTGCTGGAATTCGGCATCCGCTCCGATGGCCTGACCGCGCCGCTGGGCGCTGTCTCCAGCCGGGTGCTGGAGTCGCACCTGCGCCGCATGACCCTGGGTGCCACCCAGGTGCCGGACTTCGACGACCTGCCCACGCCGTTTCGCGCCATCGCCACCGACATGGAGACGGGCCAGGCCGTGGTGATGGAGTCGGGCGACCTGGCCAGGGCGCTGCGCAGCAGCATGTCCGTGCCGGGTGTGTTCGCGCCCACCGAGGTCGATGGCCGCATCCTGGGCGACGGCGGGCTGGTCAACAACCTGCCGGTCGATGTGGTGCGCAAGATGGGTGCCGAGCGCATCATCGCCGTCAACATCGGCACGCCGCTCTCAGGTCGGGACACCCTGGCTTCCATCATGGGCGTGACGGCTCAGATGATCAACATCCTGACCGAGCAGAACGTGCAGCGCAGCCTGCAGACGCTCGGTCCGCAAGACGTGTTGATTGCGCCGACCCTGGAGGGCCTGACGTCGGGTGACTTCGACCGCGCCATCGACCTCATGCGCCTGGGTGAGTTGCAGGCCGAAGCCCTGGTGCTGCGTATGCAGGACCTCAAGCTCTCGCCCGAGGCCTACGCCCGCTGGCAGGCTCAGCGGCGGCAGAAAGCCTTGCAATCGACCAAGCTGGACTTTGTGCGCTTCGAGGGCTCGGACATCACCCACCCCGAGAACCGGCCTGACCTGCTGAAGTCGCAGCCGGGCGAGGACTTCAGCGTGGCCCACGCCGAGCGGGACCTCATCAGCCTGGCGGCGTCGGGCGATTACCTGCGCACCGACTATCGCCTGGTGCGCACACCCGATGGCGAGCGTGGCCTGGTTTTCGACCTGCAGGACAAGCCCTGGGGGCCCAACTACCTGCAGGTGGGCATGGATTTCAGCGCCGACAACCGCGGCCGCAGCATCTTCAACCTCAAGCTGGTGCACAACCGGCACTGGCTCGACGCGTCGGGCAGCGAGTGGCGCAACTTCGTGCGCATCGGCACCAGCCCGGCCATCCGATCGGAGTGGTACCGGCCCATGAACCTGCGCCTGCCCGATGGCCTGGAGGGCTTCATGGCGGTGCAGGGCAGGGTGGAGCGCCACCGGCTCGACTACCACCTCGTGCCCGAAGAGAACCCCGATGCCGAGGTCAAC
>NZ_DCXA01000271.1:18830-19888 GCF_002328915.1 Aquabacterium sp. UBA2148 | reverse complement strand
TGCCCGAAGAGACCCCCGATGCCGAGGTCAACCGCCGCATCATCGGCGCCAACCTGGACCTGGGCATGAACTGGCGCGAGCTGGGCGAGATCCGCCTGGGTGTGGTCAACGAGGCCTGGCACGACGACCCCACGCTCGTGAGCAGCCGCCTGGAGGCGCTGCGCGGTGTTCGCCCGGCGCAGACCGAGCGCTGGTACGAGCGCGGCCTGCGACTGAAGGTGATCTTCGATCAGCTCGACCACGCTTTCTTCCCCATGCGGGGTTGGCGCGTCGAAGGGCAGTGGATGCAAGGGCACCGCGACAGCCGCGACCACCGCTTCCAGGACGGGTTCATCCGCCGGGTTGACCTTCAGGGCCAGTGGGCCACGTCATGGGGCGTGCACACTTTCAGCGCCTTGGGGCGCTTCAACCTGTCTGACGGCGTGGAGTCGCTGGTGCCTCGCAATGGCCTGGGTGGCTTTCAGCAGCTCTCGGGCTACGGGCCCTTCCAGGTCAGCGGTCAGCAGGTGGCGCTGGCGCGCATCGGCTACCAGGTCAAGCTCGTGCCATCGCCGCTCACCAGTGGCACCTTCATGGGCGTCAGCCTGGAGAGCGGCCGCGCATGGGACCGCCGAGATGCGTACGCCGCAGGGGTTCACCGCCAAGGCATGAGCCTGTACCTGGGCGCCGACACGGCGATCGGGCCGATCTACGCGGCACTGCTGCACAGCCCGCGCATCGGCCCGACGGTGATGCTGTTTGTCGGCCGGCCTTGACGGCGCGGGCCAGTTGCCTCGCTCGCTTCAGACCCGGCTGAGTGCCTGGCCCACGGTGGCTCGCAAGTGGTCGAGCACGTGGCCCGAGATCTTGCCCAGGGGCAACACCTCTTGCACGGCGCCGGCGTTGATGGCTTCACGGGGCATGCCGAAAACCACGCAGCTGGCCTCGTCCTGGGCCACGCAATAAGCGCCTGCGTCCTTCATCTCGCGCATGGCCTTGGCACCGTCGGCGCCCATGCCCGTGAGCATGATGCCGATGGCGTTGGGCCCCACCACGCGAGCCGCCGACTTGAACAGCAC
>NZ_DCXA01000271.1:13361-18740 GCF_002328915.1 Aquabacterium sp. UBA2148 | reverse complement strand
CAGCACCTCGACGCTGGGCTTGTGGCGGTTGACCGGCTCACCGTCCTGCACGCGCGCGATGTAGTTGGCGCCGGAGCGCTCGACGCTCAGGTGCATGCCGCCCGGGGCGATGTAGGCGTGCCCAGGCAGGATGCGCTCGCCGTCGCTGGCTTCCTTGACGCTGATCTTGCACAGCCCGTCCAGCCGCGCGGCGTAGTTCTTGGTGAAGCCCGGCGGCATGTGCTGGGTGATGACCACGGCCGGCGCGTCTGCGGGCAAGCCGATGAGCACCTCTTTGGTGGCTTCGGTGCCGCCGGTGGAGGCGCCGATGAAGATGAGCTTTTCGGTGGACAGGCGGCCCAGCGACGGCGTTGCCACAGCGGGCTTGGGCGCGCTGGTGGCCGCTGGCGAACCTGGCGCACGCGCACCCGGGGCTGCAGGGGTGCTGGCCCCTGGTGCCGGCGCCAGTCGGTGGATGCGCGCCTTCGACGCCACGCGGATCTTGTCGGTGATGTCGTCCGACAGCTGGCGAAGGCCATCGGCCACGCCGATCTTGGGTTTGGCCACGAAGTCGATGGCGCCCAGCTCCAGCGCCTTGAGCGTGACCTCGGCGCCGCGCTCCGTCAGGGTCGACACCATCACCACCGGCATCGGGCGCAGGCGCATCAGCTTGGACAGGAAGTCGATGCCGTCCATGCGCGGCATCTCCACGTCGAGCGTGATGACGTCGGGGTTGAGGTTGCGGATCATCTCGCGCGCCACCAGGGGATCGGCTGCGGCGCCGATGCACTCCATGTCGGGCTGTCGGTTGATGATCTCGGTGAGCATGCTGCGCACCAAGGCGGAATCGTCCACCACCACCACACGTGTTTTGGCCATTTTTCTTGTCTCCGTGTCTCAGAACAGGTCGATCGAGCCACCGCTGGACGCAACCGGCACGACCTTCTGAGCGGCGGCGCGTTCCTGCTGGACGATCGCGTCCGGGTTGGTGGGGGCCAGGCGCTTGACCATGGCTTTGCCGCTGTGCGGCAGGAAGCAGACCTTGCGCGGGTAGATCTCCAGCACGTCCTTGGAGACCACCGGGATGCGTTCGGTCTTGAGGTAGTCCATCACGAAGGCGGTGTTGCGCTCACCCACGTTGATGGTGTTCATGCCGCTGATGACGGCACCGCCGCCGAACACCTTGGCTTCCAGAGTCAGTCGCGAGGCACCCAGCTTGAGCATTTCGTTGATCAGCAGTTCCATGGCGAACGAGCCATACCGACCCGAGTCGCTGGCACCGCCGCCGTTGTCGGGCAACATGAAGTGGTTCATGCCACCGACCTTGGCCTGGCGGTCCCACAGGCACACGGCGATGCACGAGCCCAGCGTGGTCATGATGAGCACGTCCTCGTTGAACACGAAGTACTCGCCCGGCAGCACCTTCACGGCTTCGGACTGGAAGTGCGCGTCGTAGAAAAAGAAGGAGGCCTCGCCCGGCTTGGCGATGCGCGACTTCAGGCGCGTCAGGCGCTCGGTTCGGTTGGCCTGCAGGCCCATGGCGGGCGGGGGGGCGGATCCTGCGCGCGAGGCGCCAACGGACGGGGTGCTGATCATCTGGATGTCCTGGCTGGCGGTGACTGTCAAACCCTGTCGTAGACCGTCTTGCCTCGCAGGAGGAAGAGGTCCCTTGATTCGGTGAAGTTCTCGGAGTGGCCCACGTACAGCATGCCGCCCGGTTTCATCACGGCGTGGATGTGTTCCAGCACCTTGCGTTGCGTCGGGCCGTCGAAATAGATCATCACGTTGCGGCAGAACACGACGTCAAAAGGCTCGCCCAACTGCCAGCTCGCCTGCATCAGGTTGAAAGGGCGAAATTCGATGAACCGCGCCAGCTCGGGCTTGATCCGGATGCTGCCCTCGTGCGCGCCCTTGCCTTTGAGGAAGTGGCTGCGCAGCCGCTGAGGAGACAAACCGCGCGAGCTGGCGTCGTACACGCCGCGCGAAGCGGTGGTCAGCACGTTGGTGTCGATGTCGCTGCACAGGATCTTGACCGGCGCGTGCAGCCCCAGCGTTTCGGCCACGGTCATCGCCAGGGAGTAGGGCTCTTCGCCAGTGGAGGCCGCGCAGCACCAGATGCGCGTGGGCTTGCTGCCCCGCGCCTTGAGCCACTCGGTCAGCATGTGGAAGTGGTGCTCTTCCCGGAAGAACGAGGTCAGGTTGGTCGTGAGGCAGTTCACGAATTCCTGCCATTCCGGCTGGTTGGGGCTTTGCTCCAGCCACTGCAGGTAGGACTCGAAGGACGAGTAGCCGGTGTCGCGCAGGCGGCGCGAGAGGCGGCTGTAGACCATGGCCTGCTTGCCGTCGTGCAGGCTGATGCCGGCTCGGTCGTAAATCAGGGTGCGCACGCGGGCGAAATCGCGCGTGGTGAAAGTGAACTCTCGGTCCACAGACATGCTCGGGGCTTCGGCGGTGGAGATCATCGTGGCATCAAGAGGTCGCGAGCCGAAGGTGGCTCATTCCTGCTTATCGGACAGCACTGGTGGAACCTTGAGCTTGCCGCGCCAAGGGCGCACGCACCGCGAGATATGTGGCACAAAGCCGGCTTTCATCGGGCTTTGGCGCCTTGAGCCGCTGCTAAACTGGACGGCGTTCCCCCGTTGTTCCCTGGAGAACCACCATCGCCCTCATCGACCTCGCCTCCACAGGCGTGGCGGCCAGTCCCGCAGAACCCGCGACCGACCTGCGCCTCGAGACCGCCCTGAGCCTGCTGGCCCAGGCGGGCTGGCAGCCGCCGCCTGGTTTGTTGCCGGGGTCAACAGCCTGGTTGCAGGCGGTCATCGATGGTTTGTGCGAAGTCTCCAGCCGCGATGCCCTCACGGGCCTGAGCAACCGCCGCCAGTTCGAGGCCGCCATCGCCCGCGAGGTCGACCGGGTCGCCCGCATCGGCGAGCCGGCCCTGCTGCTGCTGGCCGACATCGATCATTTCAAGAAGGTCAACGACACCCACGGGCACGCCGCTGGCGACGTGGTCATCAAGACGGTGGCCGACTGCCTGCAGGACTGTGTGCGCCCGATGGACCTGGTGGCCCGAGTGGGTGGCGAAGAATTCGCCATCATCCTGCCCAATTGCCCGCCTGCCTTTGGGCAGACGGTGGCCGAGCGCATCCGCCAGAAGGTGGCCATGCGCCCCTCGGTCATCATCGGTGGCCATCCCCTGCACGTCACGGTCAGCATTGGCGGGGCTTTTGCGCCGCCCTGGGTCCGATCGTCGGCCAGCCTGTGGTCCGAGCGCGCCGACCAGCAGCTCTACCGCGCCAAAACCGAAGGTCGCAACCGAACCTGCCTCGACATGCCGCCCCTGACGGTGGTCAGCGCCGAGGAAAAAGGCATGCTCTTTGCCGGTCTGACTTCAACTGACGCCAATGAGGCCTCAGGAATGGCGCTCGACCTGCCGAAAACACCGGAATGATGGAGCTCATGACCGCCCCCGAAACCACCCCCAGTGCGACGACGACTCGCCTTGCCCGCACGGTGGCCATCACCAGCGGCAAGGGCGGCGTGGGCAAGACCTTCTTCAGCGCCAACCTGGCCGCTGCCTTGACCCGCCAGGGCTTGAAGGTCCTCGTGCTCGACGCCGACCTGGGCCTGGCCAACCTCGATGTGGTGCTCAACCTGTACCCCAAGATCACGTTGCACGACGTGTTCACTGGCAAGGCCGAGCTCGAAGAGGCCATCCTGCCTGCGCCCGGTGGTTTTCATGTGCTGCTGGCTGGCTCGGGCCTTGTGGAATATTCACGCTTGACGCCCGAGGTGCGCGACCAGCTCATGCGCATCTTCGAAGCGGTCAAGCCGCGTTTCGACGTGGTGCTGATCGACACGGGCGCCGGCATCTCCGACGTCGTGCTGTACGCGGTTTCCATGGCCCACGAGGTCATCGTGGTGGCCACGCCCGAGCCCACCTCCATGACCGACGCCTACGCCACCATCAAGGTGCTGTCGGCCCAGCAAAACCGCGAGCAACTGCACCTGGTGGTCAACCAGGTGACCCGCGCGGGCGATGGCCGCACCATCTGCAACCAGCTCCAGCAGGTCGTCGAGCGCTTTGTTCAAGGCCCCAACGGGGTCTCGCCCAAGCTCTCCTTCCTGGGTGACATCCCGCTCGACAGCAGCGTGCGCGAAGCGGTGCAAAAGCGCCAGCTCCTGCTTGAGCTGCACCCCGGCAGCGCTGCGGCGCAGGGCGTGGTGCAGGTGGCGACGCGGCTGCAAGCACGCGGCTGATCACCTGTTGGCGGCGCCCCCTTCCGGGCGGCGATCCATCCGCGCCAAGTCCAGATGCCTGAGTTGGTCGGGACCGGCTGCTAGAGTGCCGGCATGTCCGACCTGCAAGACCCCTCTCAAGCGCCTGCCGATGCCGCCTCGCGGCCAGCCACTGCCTACGAATGGCTGGGTGGCGAAGCGCACGTGCGCAGCCTGGTTGACCGCTTCTACGACCTGATGGACCTGGAGCCGCTCTACACCGAGTTGCGCGCCGCGCATGGGCCGTCGCTCGACGATGCCCGAGACAAGCTGTTCTGGTTCCTCAGCGGCTGGCTGGGTGGCCCCAACCTGTACATCGAACGCTTCGGGCACCCGCGCCTGCGTGCGCGGCACATGCCGTTTCGCATCGGCATCAAGGAGCGCGATCAGTGGGTGGCCTGCATGGCCCAGGCCATGGCCGACGAGCAAGTCGATGCCGAACTCGCCACCCGCCTGCGCGAGTCGTTCATGCAAACCGCCGACTGGATGCGCAACCAGGGCGTCTGAGGGCGTCTGAGGTCGCCTGATGCCTGGCGTCAGGCCGGCCCGGTGGCCGATTGCAGCAGCACCACCAGGGCCCCGGCACCGCCTTCGTCGGCCCGGGCCTGCACGAAGGCCAGCACCCGGTCGCTTTGCACCAGCCAGCGTTTGGTCTTGTCCTTGAGCACCGGTTGTTTGCCCGGTGAGCCCAGGCCCTTGCCGTGCACCACGCGCACGCAGCGCCAACCTTTGAGGTGAGCCTCGCGCAGGAATTGAGACAAGCGCTCGCGGGCCTCGTCTGTGCGCAGCCCGTGCAGGTCCAGCTCGCCTTGCAGGGCCCAGACGCCACGACGCAGTTTTCGCACCACGTCGATGCCGAGTTCCGGTCGTCGCCAGGACAGGCTCTCGTCGGTTTCCAGCAGGCTCTCCACGTCGAATTCGTCGGACAGCGAGGATTTCAACACCTCCTGTTCGTCGGCCTGGCGGCGGGCCGGCACAGGGGGAGGCTTGGGTGCAGGCGTGGTGTCGCGTCCCGTGTCGGGCAGGCCATTGACCTGACCCACCATGCGACGGAACAGCGCGGCATCGGCCTCGCGGGAGCGTTCCTGGGCCTCGCGTCGCGCGCGCTCCTGGCGTTCCTGT
>NZ_DCXA01000271.1:4995-13246 GCF_002328915.1 Aquabacterium sp. UBA2148 | reverse complement strand
CGAGCAGCCGCCTCTTTGGCGGCATTGCCCAGCGCACGCTTGAGGTCACCGAAGTCACGCAGCGTGGTGTGGGTAGAGGGCTTGGCGGTCGGCTTGGGGGAGCGGCTCACGGGCCGAAGACTACAACAAGTCCGAGGCGGATTGGCTGCACACGCGCCTGGGGGCGCTCCCAACCCTGATCCAGGCTTTTGTGTGCTTCAAGCGTTCACATGAGGCCCCGTTCGGCAAAGGACATGGCGCCCGTGCGTCCAACCACCACGTGGTCCAGCACCCGCACATCCACGAGCTGCAAGCTGGACTTGAGCGTCTGGGTCAGCAGCTCGTCGGCGCGCGACGGCTCCAGCACGCCCGAGGGGTGGTTGTGGCTGAGGATGACGCTGGCGGTGTTGAGCTCCAGGGCGCGCTTGACGACCTCCCGGGGGTAGACCGATGTTTGCGTCAAAGTGCCCCTGAACATTTCTTCGCAGGCGATCAGGCGCTGTTGGGCGTCGAGGAACAGCACCGCGAACACCTCGTGGGGCAGGGCGCCCAGGCGCATTTGGAGGTAGTCCTTGACCCGCTGCGGGGTGGTGAAGACGGGTTCTTCGCGCAGGCCTGCCGTCAGGCCGCGGCGCGCCAGTTCCATCACGGCCAGCAGTTCTGCCCTTTTGGCTGGCCCCAGGCCTTTGATGCCCTGCAGCTGGCGCCCCGACGAGGTCAGCAGGCCGCCCAGGCCGCCGAGCTGTTGCAGCAGGTTTTCGGCCATTTGCAGCACCCCTTGCCCCCGCAGGCCCGTGCGCAGCAGCAGGGCCAGGAGTTCGGCGTCGGCCAGCGAGGCGGGCCCCAGGGAGAGCAGCTTTTCGCGTGGCCTCATGGCGGCTGGCAGGTCTTTCATGGCGTGGGATCCCCGATGTGTCGTTCTCAAACCTAAAATTGTGGTTTTGCACCTCCGCGAACCCCATCCTCCTGAAGGGTGGGGCGTGACACCATGACCACACCCGCTCCCACCGTCGTCCCCGGCTCCTTCCTGACCCTGCACTACCGCCTGGCAGGCCCAGATGGCGACGACCTGGTCAACACCTTCACGGACAAGCCCGCCACGCTGTCGCTGGGCTCGGGTGAGCTCTCGCCCGCTCTGGAGGCTCGTTTGTTGGGTCTGGTCGAGGGCACCCGCACGACCTTGCAGCTCGAGCCCGGCGAGGCCTTCGGCCCCCGCAACCCCGAGATGATCCAGCGTGTGGCGCTCAAGCTGCTGCGCGAGCTGGGTGACCCGGACGAGACCTGGAGCGTGGGCGATGTGGTCCAGTTCCCCACGCCAGATGGCAGTGGCAACTTTGCCGGTGTCGTGCGCGAAGTGGACACCGCAGGCGAGTGGGCCTTGTTCGACTTCAACCACCCGCTTGCCGGCCAGCCTGTCACCTTCGAGGTGCAGCTGATCGGCGTGCTCTGAGTCCGAGGCTGCACCCGCATGAGCACCCCAGCCCCCCACCGTGTTGACGACGTCCTGCTGGCAGAGCCCCGCGGCTTCTGCGCTGGCGTCGACCGCGCCATCGAGATCGTCGAGCGTGCACTGACCCAGTTCGGCGCGCCCATCTACGTGCGCCACGAGATCGTGCACAACACCTATGTGGTCAACGACCTCAAGGCCAAAGGCGCCATCTTCATCGAAGACCTGGCCGAGGTGCCTGTGGGCGCCACCCTCATCTTCAGCGCCCACGGTGTCAGCCAGGAGGTGCGCCGCGAGGCCGATGCACGCGGCTTCAGCGTCTTCGATGCCACCTGCCCGTTGGTCACCAAGGTGCACGTCGAGGTGGCCAAGCTGCGCCGCGAGGGCTACGAGTTCATCATGATCGGCCACAAGGGCCACCCCGAGGTCGAAGGCACCATGGGCCAGCTGCACGATGGCATCTACCTCGTCGAAGACGAAGCCGACGTCGAGCGCGTGCAGGTCACCACCCCGGACATGCTCGCCGTGGTCACGCAGACCACGCTGTCGGTGGACGACGCGGCGGCCATCCTGGCGGCCATCAAGCGGCGCTTTCCCAAGGTGCGCGAACCCAAGCAACAAGACATTTGCTACGCCACCCAGAACCGCCAGGACGCCGTCAAGCTGATGGCGCCGCAGGTTGACGTGGTCGTGGTGGTGGGCAGCCCAACGAGCTCGAACAGCAATCGCCTGCGCGAACTCGCCGAGCGCCTGGGCACGCCGGCCTACATGGTTGATTGCCCCGGCGACCTGCAGGACGCCTGGTTCGAGGGCCGACCGCGCGTGGGCCTGACGGCCGGTGCCTCGGCGCCCGATGTGCTGGTTCAGCAGGTGATCGCCCGCCTCAAGGCCATGGGTGCGGTGTCCGTGCGCCGCATGCAGGGCGTGGAAGAGCATGTGCGCTTCCCGCTGCCCAAAGGCCTGGGCGGCACCGGCCTGGATCGGCCATTGCCGACAGAGCGATCCCAGGCCTGACCGAGCCCCAGAACACCGCCCTGACCCGGCTCACACCGCGTCACAACGAACCCACTCTCCGAGAACCGAGAACCAACATGCTCGACATCGCTCTGCTGCGCAAGGACCTCGACACCGTCCTGACCCGACTGACCCAGCGCAAGAACCCCCAGCCCTTCCTGGACGTGGAGCGCTTTCGCGCCCTCGAAGGCGAGCGCAAGACCATCCAGACCCGCACCGAAGACCTGCAGGCCCAGCGCAACAGCCTGTCCAAGCAGATCGGCATGCTCAAGGGCCGGGCCGCCAAGGGCGAAGACACGGCCGCCGAAGTGGACGCCGTGATGGCCCAGGTGGCCGGCATTGGCGATGAGCTCAAGGCCAGCGCCGATCGCCTGGAGATCATCCAGACCGAGCTGCAGGCCATGCTGCTGTCGGTGCCCAACCTGCCGCAAGAAGGCGTGCCGGCTGGCAGCGACGAGTCGGGCAACGTCGAGGTGCGCCGATGGGGCACGCCCGGCACCTATGCGTTCGACGTGAAGGACCACGTGGACCTGGGTGAAAAGCTCGGCCTGGACTTCGACACCGGCGCCAAGCTCTCGGGCTCGCGCTTCAACTTCATGAAGGGCCCCATCGCCCGACTGCATCGCGCGCTCGCGCAGTTCATGCTCGATGTGCAAACGCAGGAGCACGGCTACACCGAGTGCTACACGCCCTACCTGGTCAAGGCGCCGGCGCTGCAGGGCACGGGCCAGCTGCCCAAGTACGAGCAGGACCTGTTCCACGTCACCTCGGGCGATGCCGAAGACGCCGACAGCAAGTGGTACCTGATCCCCACCAGCGAGGTCACGCTGACCAACACCGTGGCCGACAGCATCGTGCCGCTGGAGCAGCTGCCCATCAAACTGACGGGCCACACACCGTGCTTCCGATCGGAGGCAGGCAGCGCCGGCCGCGACACGCGCGGCATGATCCGCCAGCACCAGTTCGACAAGGTCGAGATGGTTCAGATCACCACGCCAGAGCAGAGCAACGCCGCGCTCGAAGCCATGGTCGGCCACGCCGAAGCCATCCTGCAAAAGCTGGAGCTGCCCTACCGCGTGATGGCACTGTGCACCGGTGACATGGGCTTTGGCGCCGCCCGCACCTATGACCTGGAGGTGTGGTTGCCTGCGCAGAACACCTACCGCGAAATCAGCTCTTGCTCGAACTGCGAGGCCTTCCAGGCCCGCCGCATGCAGGCGCGCTTGCGCAACGCCGCAGGCAAGACCGAGTACGTGCACACGCTCAACGGCTCCGGCCTGGCCGTGGGCCGCGCGCTGGTGGCCGTGCTGGAGAACCACCAGCAGGCCGACGGCAGCATCAAGGTGCCCGTGGCACTGCGACCCTACCTGGGCGGCGCCGAGGTGCTGACAGCGGCCTGATGTGGTGAGCAGGCCGCAAGGAGCGGTCAAAAAGCTGCAAAAGGCCTGCTATACTGCCGAGCTTTCCAGGGCACGAGCCCTGGCGCCGAACAAGACCCCGGCGCGCCCCGTTTCAGGAGAGGTGGCAGAGTGGTCGAATGTACCTGACTCGAAATCAGGCGTACGTGAATAACGTACCGTGGGTTCGAATCCCACCCTCTCCGCCAATGCAAAACCCCAAGTGATTGATTCGCTTGGGGTTTTTTGCTTTCCAGGCGGGATGATTCCGGTGATCCTGTTGTCCAGGCCATCGAACTTACCCTTGCATCAGGGCAAGAGGGCCGGCACTAAGATTCGGCCACTGCCACGGTGCGACCGGCCAAACAGCGGCGTCAACCGTCCGGCAGCGACAACAATACATTCAAAAAACCAGGGAGTTGTCGCGCGCGCATTCAGGGCGCGAGGGGTTGCAGCCGTTCACGAAGTGAAGCCGAGCTGAGCGATCCCCGTGTCTGCCTTGCCCCCTTTGCTTGCCAACGAGGGGTGTGCGTTGGTGCGACCTCCATCCGCGTCATGGAGTCAAACAGATGCAGTCACCCACGTCCACGAAACCCTCCAGAATGGTTTCGATGATCGTCCTCATCGCCGCATGCCTGTCGGCCTGCGGAGGAGGGGGCGATGCCTCGCCTTCCAGTGATCCCTCCACAGATGTGCCGGTTCTCGGCGACACAGCGCGAGCGCAACTCAGGCTGCGCCGTCAAGACGCCAAGTCCGCAGCTTTGCGCGCACCAGCGAATCAGGCTTCAGCGTGGGCGCCGGCAACGGCTTACGACGCGTCCGATGTCGTCCGCTTGAGCGGTGGTCAGTTGATCATCGCCAGCACAGGTGGCACCTCGGGTGCGTCTGAGCCGAGCTTTTCTTCAACAGCAGCCATCGCTGACAACACCGTGACGTGGCAGACGCTCAATGAGTCGACGCAAGTGGCGGACGCGGCGACGCCGGCCGTGGTGGTGGCCGATGTGCCTGGCGTTTCATCGCTGCCTGTTCAGCGCAACTTCCTGTTGGATGCTGCGAGCTTCTCTCAGCCAACTGCGCCCAACGTCGAGGGGGTGGCAGGCAGCGGCGCCAACACTCGGACCAGGGCATGGGCGATTGCCGATGGCTCTGCCAACGACAACGGTTTTGGGGCGAACGGACGAACGGGGCGGTATCGCACGATCGAATTCGAAACCCAGGGAGATCTCATCGAGATCGGCTACTTCGCGACCACCGCAGGTTTCCCGCATGAGCGCATGCGCATCTGGGTCAACGATCACCCGGTCTCCGAGGCACCACTCGTGCCTGGCGCTGCTGGAGGTTCTCGTTTTTTCCGCTTGTCCGTCACCACGCCCGAGCGCACCCGTCGAGTCCGAATCGCTGCATTTGGCACCATGCTGTTGTCGTATGTGGCTGTTGACGCGGGCAACACCATCACGCCGCCAGCGCAACGCTCGCTGCTGATGGCCTTTGCCTCTGATTCTTTCTATGACACCGAGTCTCCTTCGCTCCTGTCTGCGCATCACGACTTGGGGGTGAAGGTCGCGCAGAAGACGGGCTTTCCGCATTGCGCATCGTGGAGCCTGGGTGGGACGTCTTATTCGTTGGATTCGTCCGGTCGAAAGGCGTTGCAGACCCTGCTCACGTTCAACAGCCTGTCATCGTTTCTGCCTGATGCGGTCGTCATCGGGCATGGGTCCAATGCCGCGAATTACGGCGTCATGCCAGCCAGTGAGTCGGCTGCGGCGCAAGCATCATGGCGTGCCATCCGCGCTCAGACGCAGGGTGCGCCGATCATCGTCATTGGCACCTGGTATCAACATCCCAACTTTGTCGCGCAACAAACTGCCATGCAGGCTGCGCTCAAGGCCGAGTTCCTGGCTTGGCGCGACACCAACTCGGTCTTCATCGATCCGCACGATGGCAGCATCACACTCGGAAATGGAACGGTTGTTCGCTCTTCTGGTGCAGCATGGCTCAACCCTTCGAACGTGTCGTGGGCGTTTCCGCCGACCGGCGGACCACATGATGGCTTTCACCCATCGCCCCCTGGCGTCCACCACGTCCTGGTGCCTGCGCTTGTGGACACGATCGATGCCGCGCTGATCGCCCTGGGCTATTGATTCAGTCTTGAGCGGCAGCCAACTCCTGTTTCACGGATTTCTGCTTCCCGCTCAGCCTTGACACCAAGCAAATCCATGGGCAACACGCGGTTGCCATCCGCCTCGCTCGGGAGTAGCCTGCCGCAGGTATCTCTCCCCCGGCAACCCCAGGCACGACACGAGGAGGCAGACATGAGCAACATCAGCAACAAGGGTTCCGCAGCCCGTTCCCGTTCGAAGGCCGCCAGCGGCAGCCCGACCGCCCCGGTCGATGCGACCCTCACCAACCTGCAGGCCGCCCCATGGGGCCAGGTGATGGGCGACGTCATGCAACTGTGGCTCGATCAGGTGGCGCAGGGGCAGCGAACCGGCTTGGCCCTGGTCGACAGCCAGATGCGACTGTGGCAGGACATGCAGGCCAATGCCACGCGCCTGTGGACCGGTGGCGAGTCGCAAGACCTGCACGTGATGCCCGATTCGGCGGGCCCCGTGCTGTGTCCGCCGCTCGACTTCACCCCCGCCGGCCTGACCCGCAGCACCCTGGGCACCTTGCAGGCCATCGGCGCGGCCTGGTCCACCGCCGTGCAGCACGAGTTGCAGGACCTGAACGAAACGTCTCGCGCCCGCTACTGACCTGACCGCTGTCTTGGCGCGCGGTCGCTGCACAGCGCCAATCCGGTGGCGCCGTGTGGCGGGGGGCGCCTGCTTTTTCGGCGACACTGGTCCGATCCCTGTCCCGATGATGTGCGCATGAGCGAGAACCTGTCCGATCCCAGCGCGCCGCCCCGGTCCGCGCCCCTGCACCCGGTGCTTGAGCGCGTCACCGAGCGCATCCGCGAGCGCAGCGCGCCCACCCGCCAGGCCTACCTCGGCATGCTGGCGGCCTCGCGCAAGCCAGGCCGCTACCGGCAAGGCATGGGCTGCGCCAACGCCGCGCACGCCTGGGCCGCCTTGCCCACGCCCGACAAGCTCACCCTGGCCCAAGAGCGCCAGCCACACCTGGGCATCGTCACCGCCTACAACGACATGCTCTCGGCTCACCAGCCTTACGAGCACTACCCGCCGCGCCTGCGCGAAGCCGCCCGCCTGGCCGGTGCCACCGCACAGGTCGCCGGTGGTGTGCCGGCCATGTGCGATGGCGTCACGCAGGGCGAAGACGGCATGGAGCTGTCGCTCTTCTCGCGCGACGTGATCGCCCTGTCCACGGCCGTGGCCCTGTCGCACAACGTGTTCGACGCGGCCTTGTGCCTGGGTGTGTGCGACAAGATCGTGCCGGGCCTGTTCATGGGCGCGCTGCAGTTCGGCCACCTGCCCATGGTGTTCTTGCCGGCCGGGCCGATGACCTCGGGACTGTCCAACGACGAAAAAGCCCAGGTGCGCCAGCGCTACGCGCAAGGCCTGGTCGGGCGCGCCGAGCTGCTGGCCTCCGAGCAGGCCGCCTACCACGGGCCGGGCACTTGCACCTTCTATGGCACGGCCAACTCCAACCAGATGCTCATGGAGATCATGGGTCTGCACCTGCCGGGCTCGTCCTTCGTCAACCCCGGCACGCCGCTGCGCGAGGCCCTGACCGACGCGGCCGTGCGCCAGGCCGTGCACCTGAGCCAGGTGGGCAGCGAGTCTGAGCCGGTCGGCATGGGCTGGCAGGTCGATGAGCGCGTCATCGTCAACGGCATCGTGGGCCTGCTGGCCACGGGGGGCTCGACCAACCACACGCTGCACCTGGTGGCCATGGCCCGCGCGGCGGGCATCGTCATCGACTGGGATGACTTCTCCGAGCTGTCGGCCGTGGTGCCGCTGCTGGCGCGCGTCTACCCCAACGGCAAAGCCGATGTGAACCACTTCCACGCTGCGGGCGGCATGGGCTTTCTGATCCGCGAGCTGCTGGGCGTCGGCCTGTTGCACGAAGGCGTGCAGACCATCACTGGGCAGGGCCTGCAGGCCTACACGCACGAGCCTCATCTGGTCGATGGCCAACTGGCCTGGCGGCCTGCGCCCGCCACCTCGGGCGACGAAGACGTGCTGCGCCCCGCCAGCCGACCTTTCAGCGCCGATGGCGGCTTGCGCCTGATGTCGGGCAACCTGGGCCGCGCGGTGGTCAAGGTCTCGGCCGTCAAGCCCGAGCACCGCGTGGTGCGCGCGCCGGCCGTGGTCGTGACCGACCAGAAGCAACTGGAGCTGCGCTTCAAGGCGGGTGAGCTCAACCGAGACTTCGTGGCCGTGGTGCGCGAGCAAGGCCCGCGCGCCAACGGCATGCCCGAGCTGCACAAGCTCACGCCGATGCTCGCCGTGTT
>NZ_DCXA01000271.1:4284-4909 GCF_002328915.1 Aquabacterium sp. UBA2148 | reverse complement strand
TGCTCGCCGTGTTGCAGGATCAGGGCTTTGCCGTGGCCCTGGTCACCGATGGGCGCATGTCCGGGGCCTCTGGCAAGGTGCCGGCGGCCATCCACCTCTCGCCCGAGGCGCTCGATGGCGGTGCCATCGCCCGCGTGCAGGAGGGCGACCTCATCACCGTCGATTGCGAGCGGGGTGTGCTGCAGCTCGAGGTCGATGACGCCGAGCTGGCCGCCCGGCCGCTGCCGGCGCCTTCGCCCCAAGCAGCCTGGCTGCCACATGGTCGCCAGCTGTTCGGCCTGTTCCGCCAGGGCGTGTCGAGGGCGGAGCAGGGCGCTTCGCCCTTGTTCCCGGCAGACTTGGGTCCGATGCCCTGAGGGGCCTGGCCCCGGCCTGCTGTCTCCAAGCGGCCTGCCAACTCGCGTTTCTGCACCACACCGTGTCAACACAGCGCCCAGCACGAGCCCGATCATGACGATGACCACGCCAGCCCCCTTGCCCACTTTCGCCACCCGCGTCCTGCCTGTCATCGTGATCACCGACGGGTCGCAGGCCGTGCCTTTGGCCGAAGCCTTGCTCGCCGGTGGCATCGACGCCATGGAGATCACCTTGCGCCACGCCGCCGGCTTGCCGGCCATCGAGGCCT
>NZ_DCXA01000271.1:2435-4203 GCF_002328915.1 Aquabacterium sp. UBA2148 | reverse complement strand
CCGTGGCCCGAGCGGTGCCGGCCATGCGGGTGGGCGCCGGCACGGTGACGAGGGCCCAGGAGGTGGCCCAGGTGCGCGATGCCGGTGCCGGTTTTGCGCTGTCGCCAGGCTTCACCCCCGAGCTGCTGGACGCCGTGCAGGCGGCCCGGCTGCCTTTCGTGCCGGGTGTGATGACCCCGGGTGAGGTCATGCGGGCGCGCGAGCTGGGTTTCGGCTTGATGAAGCTCTTCCCGGCCGAACAGGCGGGCGGCATCGGCATGCTCAAAGCGTTGGCCGGTCCGCTGGGTGACGTGAGGTTTTGCCCGACGGGCGGGGTCTCGCCAGCCAACCTCGCCACGTTCCTGCAACTGCCCAACGTGGCGATGGTGGGCGGCTCCTGGCTCACGCCCCTTGAGGCGCTGCAGGCGCGCGACTGGGAGCGCATCACGGCCCTGGCCCGTCAGGCCTGTTCGCTGGCGGCATCGGTGGCGCCTGTCTGAGCCGCAGCGTTCATTTCACAGATCTTTACGGCGGCGCAACCCAGGCTTGACCTCGTCGGGGCACCATGGAGCCACCACTCGATGCCATCCCAACCAGGACAGAGAACCATGACCCACGCTCGCGTCACCCGCCATCCTCTTGCCGTTCAACCGGCCCGCATCCTGGGCAGCTTGCTGCTGGGCGGTGCCTTGGTGTTCGCCGCCACCCAGGTGGCTCAGGCCGCCACCCCCGCAGTGGCCAAGGCAGCGTCGGGCCCGTCCTCGGCGGGCGGTTGCGATGACGGCATGTGCCCCTGGCATGCCGGCGAGCATGCTCACAAGGGCGATCGCAAAGGCCATGGCAAGGCGGGCCACCATGGCCAAGGCATGAAGGCCGAGCCCGGCATGGGCCTGCCGTTCGCCGGCCCGGGCTTCGAGCGCCTGCTCGACGAAGTTCAGGCCACCGATGCCCAGCGCAAGCAGATCCGTGGCATCGCCGACAAGGCCCGCACCGACCTGCGCGCCCTGCACGACAAGTCGCGCGAACAGCACCACAACGCCATGGCCATCTGGACCTCGCCCAAGCTCGACGCCGGGGAGGCTGAAAAGCAGCGCCAGCAGATGCTGGCCCAGCACGACCAGGTCAGCAAGCGCATGACGCAGGCCATGCTGGACGTGGGCCAGGTGCTGACACCCGAACAACGCGCCAAGGCCGCGGCCCTGATCAATCAACGCCATGAGCGCATGCAAGAGCGCATGGCCGACCGCCATGAGCGACGTCAAGAGCGCCGCGAAGAGGCGCATGGCTCCCGCGAAGGCACGCAAGAGCGCCTGAACAACCACATGCTGCGTCGCCCGGCACCGCCCGCCTCGGCCCCAGCGGTGGCCAGCCAGCCGGCCCCTTCCCGCTGACCCCCGGAGGGCGCGACAATGGCGGACATGGCTGAACACATCCTGCTCATCGACGACGACATGCGCCTGAGCGCCATGGTGGCGGACTACCTCCGCAGCCATGGCTACCAGGTCTCCACCGCTGCGAGCCTGAACGCGGGGCGCGAGCTGCTGGCCCGCCAGGCGGTGGACGCCCTGGTGCTGGACCTCATTCTGCCCGACGGCGACGGCCTGGACCTGTGCCGCGAGCTGCGGGCTTCACCGCGCACCCGGACCCTGCCCGTGCTCATGCTCAGCGCACGCGGCGAGCCGACCGACCGCATCGTCGGCCTGGAAGTGGGCGCCGACGACTACCTGCCCAAGCCCTTCAACCCGCGCGAGCTGCTGGCACGCATCCACGCCGTGCTGCGTCGCCGCCC
>NZ_DCXA01000271.1:0-2427 GCF_002328915.1 Aquabacterium sp. UBA2148 | reverse complement strand
TGATCGCGTGCTGGGCCTGGAAATGGGCGCCGATGACTATCTGGCCAAGCCGTTCGAGCCGCGCGAGCTGCTGGCGCGCGTGCGGGCCCTGCTGCGCCGCACTTCCGTGCACGCCGATGACGCCGACGTGTGGCGCTTCGGTCGCCTGGAGATCGACACCGGTCTGCGCCAGGTTCGGCTGGCCGGCGCGGCCTGCGACCTCACGTCCTACCAGTTCGATTTGCTCAGCGTGCTGGCCCAGCACCCGGGACGCGTGCTCAGCCGCGACCAGATCATGGACGCGCTCAAGGGCCACCCGCTCGAAGCCTTCGACCGCTCCATCGACGTGCACATCTCGCGCATCCGTGCCGCCATCGAGGACGACCCGAAAGAGCCGCGCCGCATCCTCACGGTGCGTGGCGTGGGCTACGTCTTCGCCAAAAAGCAGGACGCTGACCTCGACGCAGCATGAAGACCCTGGCCCTGCGCATCTACCTCACGGTGGTGGCGGTGCTGCTGGTGTTCGCGCTCGTCTCAGGGTGGCTGGCGCAGCGCAACCTCGAGCACGAGCGCACCCAGGTGCAGTCCATGGCCGCCTGGAACGAGCGCGCCGCGGCCTGGGCCGAGTTGATCGAAAACAGCTTGCCACCGGCCACCGCGCCGGTGGATGAGCAGTCTCGCATCTTCCTGGACTGGTCCGAGCGCCTGCGCATGCCCATGGCGCTGGACGACCCGCTGGGCCGGCGCATCGCCACGTCCATCTTGCTGGAAGAGCGCTTGCGCCGCCAACCTGAGTTGCGCGAGCGCATGCAGCGCTCGATCTTGTCCGATGGCCGCACGATGTGGGTGCTGCGCGCCTGGGTGGTGCGCGGCAAGGGCCCGCAGACCATCATGGGCCCCATGCGGGAAGGCGATGCCCCGCCCGGGGTGCCGCCACCTCCGCCGCGCGTCCAGCCCTGGCTGGAGCCAGTGGCCATGTTCGTGCCGCCCTGGATGGCCCACGGCGTGCCGGCCCTGATCCTGGCGCTGATCCTGTTGTTTGGTGCGGTGGCCCTGGGCGCCTGGCCCGTGGTCAACCGCCTGACGCGCCGCCTGCAGGCGCTGCGCTCGGGCGTCGAGGTCTTCGGCTCAGGCCAGCTGCAGCACCGCGTCAGCGTCGAAGGGGCCGACGAGGTCGCCGCGCTGGCGCGCAGCTTCAACGAGGCCGCCCAACGCATCGAAGACCTGGTCACCTCCAACCGCAGCCTGCTGGCCAACGCCAGCCACGAACTGCGCTCGCCGCTGGCCCGACTGAAGATGGCGGTGTCGCTGATGGCCGAGGCCTCGCCAGAGCGGGCCGCGCGCATCCGCGACGAGATCAACCAGGACATCCGCGAACTCGACGCGCTGGTCGAAGAGGTGCTGCTGGCCAGCCGCCTCGATTCCCGCCGCGACATCGAACACGCGCCCGTTGACCTCATGGGCCTGGCCACGGAAGAGGCGGCGCGCGTGGGGGCCGAGGTGCACATCGATGCGTCCTTCCCGCTGACGCCGCACCAGGGAGATGAGCGGCTGCTTCGCCGCGCCTTGCGCAACCTGCTGGAGAACGCGCGCCGCTACGGTGGGCCGCAGGTGGAGCTCTTCCTGCAGAGCACCCGAGGTCAGCTGGAGTTGTCGGTGGCCGATCGCGGCCCCGGTGTGCCGGCCGAGCAGCGCGAGCGCATCTTCGAGCCTTTCTACCGCCTGCCGGGCCACGCAGAGCACGCCGGCGGCATCGGGCTGGGCCTGAGCCTGGTGCGCCAGATCGCCGAGCGGCATGGCGGCCAGGTGCGCTGCGAAGCGCGCGAAGGTGGGGGCAGCTTGTTTGTGTTGAGCCTGCCGGGTTGGTCGCGCGCGCGCTGAGCCCTGCGCAACGGTTGCCGCTCGCATGGGCGCCAGCGGCGTCCAACGGCCTCTCGCTGTGTCGGTCTTTCAGGCCTGGTGGTAGGCCTTGTACCAGTCCACGAAGCGGGCCACCCCTTCGCTCAGCCCGGTGTGCGGGGCCACGCCTGTCCAGGCTTGCAGCGCGCTGACGTCGGCGAAGGTGGCGGGCACGTCGCCCGGGGCCATGGGTAGCAGGTCGAGCTGGGCTTTCACGCCCAACGCGGACTCGAGCGTGCGGATGAAGTCCATCAGCTGAACCGGCTCGCTGTGCCCGATGTTGAAGACCTTGTAAGGCGCCCACGAGCCCGAGGCCTGCGGCGCGTCTCGGTCGAAGCCATTGTCGGCCACGGGTGGGTGGTCCAGCGTGGCCACCACGCCCGCGACGATGTCGTCGATGTAGGTGAAGTCGCGGCGCATGTTGCCGTGGTTGAACACCTTGATCGACTCGCCCGCCAGGATGGCCCGCGTGAACAGCATCGGCGCCATGTCGGGGCGGCCCCAGGGGCCATAGACGGTGAAAAAGCGCAGCCCCGTGGTCGGCAGGCC
>NZ_DCXA01000270.1:37869-38215 GCF_002328915.1 Aquabacterium sp. UBA2148 | reverse complement strand
CCGCCAGGAAGGTCTTGCCGGTGCCTGCGGGGCCGATCCCCAGGGTCAGGTCGTGGGCCAGGATCTGCTGCAGGTACTTGACCTGGTTGGGCGTGCGGCCCTGCAAGTCGGCGCGGCGGGTGTGCAGGGTGGGGCCGTGGGCGCCACCTTCGTCACCTGCTCCCGGATCGGCCGGTGGCAGGTCGTCGAGCGCGCCGGCCTGGCGCGCGGCTGGCTTGCGCGCAGGCGCTGCTTCGCGCAAGGCACTGGCCACCGCCAGCTGCACCATCTCGGCGCTGAGCGCGCGGTCGCTGCGGGCGTACAGGCTGTCGAGCAGGTCGGCAACCTGTTGGGGCGTGCCCCGTGC
>NZ_DCXA01000270.1:33731-37749 GCF_002328915.1 Aquabacterium sp. UBA2148 | reverse complement strand
ATGCGAAAGCGCTCGCCCCGCCGGTGCAGGGTGACGTGGAAGGCGGCCTCGATGGTGCGCAGGTGCGCGTCGAGCGGGCCGCACAAATGGGCCAGCCGGGTGTTGTCCGCAGGGGCTAAGCTGTGCCTGAGTTGCATGGGTGGGGCAGATCCGTTCAGAAAAGCTGGCAAATTGTCGCTTCTCCGGGTGCCCCACGTGTGACTTCTCTTGCGAAAATGGCCGATCTTTGGGTTCGTGCCTCCTGGTGCGCCCTGGGCTTGTGGAGTCCCCTTTGAACGTGACGCATCGCTGGTGGCCGTTTCGCGGCCGCTCTTCCTCGCGGGAACAAGCCCCCGTCGATCCCTCCTCTGCTGCCGAGTCGTCGGCAGATCCTGCCCTGTCCGCTGCATCCGGCGGCAGTGCCTTCCCGGGGCCGTTTCGCCTGTGGGTGGTGTTGGGGCTGTCGCTGGCCCTGCTGGTGGCGTTGGCCCTGGTCGTGCTGAACCAGGAAGCCACCCGCCTGAGCCAGCCGGGCGCCCGGCAGGTGCTCGACGGCGCGCTGCAGCCTTTGACGCAAGCCTGGGCCGTGCGCAGCGACGCCCCGCGCTTCCCGGATGGCTCGAGCGGCCAGTTGGTGGCCCTGCCGGACGAGTGGTCTCGTTCGCAGCCCGGCCACAAGGGCGCCGTCTGGTACCGGTTCCACTTCGACCTGCTCAAGCAGCCCCCCAAGGAACAGGTGCTGGGTGCGCTGATCGATCGCGCCTGCTCCAGCGTGGAGGTGCACCTCAATGGCGTGCTGCTCTACCGCAGCGGCCGCATGAGCGAGCCCTACACCCGCCAGTGCTTCAGCTCGCACGTGGTGGCGCTGACCTCCAACCTGCTGCGCGAGCGAGACAACAACCTGGACGTCAAGATCGTGGGCTACCCGATTGGCCACGTCAGCGCCCGCCAGCGCGCAGGTGGGCTGGCCGCCTTGCAGGTCGGCACCCTGGCCGAGGTGCAGGAAGCCGCCGAAGACTCGACCTTCTGGACCCTCACCCTGTCGCAGATCATGGGCGGCGTGCTGGTCGTCATGGGCGTGTTCGCCCTGGGCCTGGCCTGGGTGCGCAAGCTCAACTACCTGCTGTACTTCGGCCTGCTGACCATGGGCTGGTCGGTGATGACCGGGCGTTTCTGGCGCGGCGAGTTGCCCGTGCCCAACGACGCCATGGAGGTCTTCATCGCCATCATGATGGGGCCGCTCAACGCTTTCGCCGTCAAGTTCCTGCTGGGTTACGCCGGTGCGGGCGTTCGCCCGGGCAGCGAGCGCGTCTGGGTCGACCGCATCAACCTGCTGCTTTGGGCCCAGTGCCTGCTGTTGCCGCTGAGCCTGCTGCTGCTGGGCGAAAACCGCATCTTCCTGGTCTCGCGCGTGTGGTTCATGGTGTTCACGCTCGAGCTCTTCGTGGCCATTGGCTACTTCCTGTGGCTGGCGGCCCAGGCCCGGCGCTCCGAGTTCTGGATGATGAGCGTGGCCCTGGGCGTGGTGGCGGCGGTGCTGGGCATCGAGCTGTCGTACCAGAACGGCCTCTTGCAAAGCGGCGGCCTGCACATCACCCACTTCGTGCTGCCGCTGCTCTATGCCGCCGTGGGCGTGCGCCTGATCCAGGTCTACGTGCGGGCCCTGCAGTCGGCCGAAGGTGCGCGGCTGCACCTCGAGCGCCGCGTGCAGGAAATCAGCGTCGAGATCGAGCGCAACTTCAACCAGATCGCCGAGCTGCGCATCGAGCAGATCGCCGAGAAGGAGCGCAAGCGCATCGCCGGCGACCTGCACGACGACCTGGGCGCCAAGCTGCTGACCATCGTGCACACCTCGGACAACGACCGCATTTCCACCCTGGCGCGCGAAGCCCTGGAAGAGATGCGCCTGTCGGTGCGCGGCCTGACCGGCAAGCCCCGCGTGCTGTCCGACTCGCTGGCCGACTGGCGCAGCGAGGTGGTGCAGCGCCTGGGCGAAGCCGGCATCGAGTGCGAATGGCGCAACCCCAACGACGTCATCGAAGAACCCCTGTCTTCGCGCACCTACGTGCAGACGACCCGCATCTTGCGCGAGGCGGTCAGCAACATCATCAAGCACAGCAGCGCGTCGCACGTGATCATTTCGGCGGATGTCGACCTGGAGCACCACGTCTTCACCCTGGTCATCCAGGACAATGGCAAAGGCATCCCGATGGAGCTCGATGGTCGCCTGGACCGCGGCCACGGCATGACCAGCATGAAGCACCGCGCCAAACAGCTCAGCGGGCAGTGCCTGGTCGAGTCCGGGCCGGGGTTCGGCACCGTCATCCGCCTGACCCTGCCGCTGGAAATCGCCGCAATGCAACAGGTCTTGCCGCCCCGTGGGGCGCTGGAAGGCCTGTCTTCTGGCGCGCAGCCCGGTTCGCGTGGACAATGAGCGCAGTATCTTTTAGCGCAAGCGCAGTGAGGCCCCTGAAACCATGAAGCAAATCCTCCTCCTCGAAGACCTTCCTGAAATCCGGGCATGGCTCAAGACGCTGGCGCTGCAGGTGTTCCCGGGTGCCCAGATCAGCGAGAGCGCGCGCATCCACGACGCGCTGGAGCTGGTCAACGCCGTGCGCTTTGACGTCGCCATGGTCGACCTGGGGCTGCCCGACGGCTCCGGCGTCGAGGTGGTGCAGGCCCTGCGCGAAAAGCAGCCTGACGTGCAGTCGGTGGTGGTCACCATCCACGACGACGACGACCACCTCTTCCCCGCCCTGCAGGCCGGTGCATTTGGTTACCTCCTGAAAGAGCAGTCGCGCGAGCAGCTGGCCGAGCAACTGCAGCGCATCGCCCAGGGCGAGCCGCCGCTGTCGCCGTCCATCGCCCGCCGCGTGATCCAGTACTTCACGGCCCAGGCCCGCCTGCAGCCGGTGCACCAGCCCGACACGGTCACCCCGCACGTGCAGCTCACCGACCGCGAAAACGAGGTCCTGTTGCGCGTGGCCAAGGGCTTCACGCTGCCGGAAATCGGCCAGCAGCTCAACCTGTCGCGCCACACCATCGCCGACTACGTCAAGCAGATCTACCGCAAGCTCAACGTGTCTTCGCGCGCCGAAGCCGCGCTGGAAGCGCAGCGCCTGGGCCTGTTCCGCCGTTGACCTTTGCCGACCGCCGCTGACCTGATCCGATGATTTCCCGTTTGGTTGGCGTGCTCGCCGGCAAGGCCCCGCCTCACGTCCTCGTTGACGTGCACGGCGTGGGCTACGAAGTCCAGGTGCCCATGAGCACCTTCTACAACCTGCCCGACACCGGTGGCCAGGTCACGCTGCTGACGCAGTTCATCGTCCGCGAAGACGCGCAGCTGCTGTTCGGCTTCCTGACGGCCGGCGAGCGAGAGTCCTTCCGCGAGCTCATCAAGATCAGTGGCGTGGGCCCCCGCATCGCGCTGGCGCTGCTCTCTGGCCTGAGCACCGACGAGCTCGCCGCAGCCGTGTCGGCGCAAGACACCTCCCGCCTGGTCAAGGTGCCGGGTGTGGGCAAAAAAACGGCCGAGCGGCTGCTGCTGGAGCTCAAGGGCAAGCTGGCGCCGGTGCTGGCGGCCCCGGGCTGGAGCGCCACGTCCGACCACCAGGCCGACATCCTGCAGGCCCTGATCGCCCTGGGCTACTCCGAGAAAGAAGCCCAGGCTGCGCTCAAGCAACTGCCCGCCGAGGTTTCGGTGAGCGACGGCATCAAGCTGGCGCTGAAGTCGCTGGCGCGCTGAGCCTGGCGCTGCGTCGGTGCCAGCTTGGGCTGGGGCATGATGGCCGCATGCGACCGATTTTCACGCTCCTTGCCCCTTGCCTCGCGCTGTTGGCCTGCCTGAGCTGGGCCGGCCCCTCGGCCGTGGCGCCCCAGCGCAAACCCGCCGCTTCTGTGGCCGAGCCGGCCGGTGGCGTGCGCACGGCGACCGAGCTGTGCGCGCAGATGGTGCGCCGGCTGCCCAATGTCTCGCGCCCCCTGTGCACCCGAGCGGAGTTGCAGGCGGGGCCGGGCGCTTCGGTGCGCGGCACCCCCA
>NZ_DCXA01000270.1:27104-33676 GCF_002328915.1 Aquabacterium sp. UBA2148 | reverse complement strand
CGCTTCGGTGCGCGGCACCCCCATTTTTCAGCGCGACGTGGTGGCCCCGCAGGCGCGCCTGAAGGTGCTGGTGGTGGGCGGCATCCATGGCGACGAGCCTTCGTCGAGCTCGCTGGTGCTGCACTGGATCGACCAGGCCCTGCTGACGCCGTCGAACATCCACTGGCGCTTCGTGCCGCTGATGAACCCCGACGGCATGCTCAAGGACAAGCCCACCCGCACCAACGCCCGGGGGGTGGACCTCAACCGCAACTTCCCCACGCCCCAATGGGACAAGGAGGCGCCGCACTACTGGGCCAAGCGCACGGGCTCCGACCCGCGCCTCTTTCCTGGCCCCAAGGCCTTGTCCGAGCCCGAGTCACAGTGGTTGCACGAAGAAATGGCGCGCTGGAAGCCCGACCTGATCGTGGCTGTTCACGCGCCTTATGGCGTGCTCGATTTCGACGGCCCGCACGTGCCGCCACAGCGCCTGGGGCGCCTGTACCTGGACCAGGTCGGCATCTTCCCGGGCAGCCTGGGCAATTACGGCGGGGTTCACAAGAAGCTGCCGGTGGTGACCATCGAGCTCAACAGCGCGCTGCGCACGCCGCAGGCCGCCGAGATGCGGCAGATGTGGCTGGACCTGTTGCGCTGGACGGCCGAGAAGCTGGGCGCGGACTGAGGCAGCCCCCAACCCAGGCAGCCCCGGCATCGCCTGCCTGGATGCTCGGGGCCGTGCGGGCTCAGCGCGTTGGCGGGGCCGCCTGCTGCGTCGGCAGCGTCGACAAAATGCCCAGCAAACGCGGGATCTGCAGTGGCTTGACCAGGTAGTGGTTGAAGCCGGTCTGCAGCGCGCGCGCGATGTGGTCGGGCAGGGCGTCGGCGCTCAGGGCCAGCAGCGGCAGCTTGCGGAACTCGGTTTGCGCGCGCAGCTTGCGGCACATGTCCAGGCCCGAACCATCGGGCAGGTTGATGTCGATGAGCGCGACGTCCGGGCGGTGAGACTCGATCGCGGCCATGCCTTCGGCGGCGCTTTCGGCCGAGAACAGGCGCACCTGCGGGTAAGCCGCGAACACGGCTTCGACCAGGCTGCGATTGAGCGCGTTGTCTTCCACGTGCACGATGCGCAGCGGCGGCAGCATGACGGCGGGCTCTTGTCCTCGTCCCACCGGGCGGCCCACGCCCTGCGCTTCGGCCAGCGGCAGGTGCAGCGCGAAGATGGAGCCGTGGCCCAGCGTGCTGGTCACCTCGATGCGGCCATGCATGAGCTCGGCCAGGCGTTGCGACACGGCCAGCCCCAGGCCGTTGCCGTGGTGGCGCCCGCGCGAGGAGTCCAGCCGGGTGAAGGGCTGGAAGAGGCGGGGCAGGTCGCCCTGGTCGATGCCGAAGCCCTGGTCGCGCACCTCGACGACGCCCATGCGCTCGTCGGCCGCAGGCTTGCCGGTCAGCCAGACCGTCGAGCCTTCGGAGCTGTACTGGATGGCGTTGCGCACCAGGTTGGTCAGGATGGAGCGGGTGTGCTGGCCATCGGCCCAGGCGGTCATGGGCGGGCAGTCGATCACCAGGGTGATGGACTGGGCCTTGGCCTCGTCTTCCAGCGCGGCGCGGATCTCGCGCAGCAGCACGGCCACCTCCACCCGCTGCGGGCGGATGCCCACGGCCTTGTCGTCTAGCTGGGCGAACTCCAGTGCCTGGTCCAGCAGCGAGAGCATTTGGTGGCCAGCCGTGGCGATGTGCTGCAGGTGGCGCCGCTGGCTTTCGGGCAACTGCTGCAGATCGGCCATGTCCAGCAACTGCGTGAAGCCCAGGATGGCGTTGAGCGGTGAGCGCATGCTGTGGCTCATGCGGCCCAGGAACTCGACCTTGCCAGCCAGCGCCACCTCCGCTTCCAGGCGGCGTGCGTGTTCGGCCTCGGCGCGGCGCGGCTCGGTGATGTCGGTCAGCACCTCGATGTAGCGGCTCATCTGGCCCTCGGGGCCGTGCACGGGCTGCACCGAGCGGCGCACCCAGAAGGGCTCGCCGTCCTTGCGGTGGTGGCAGACCTCCAGGCGCTCGACGCTGGCGCCCTGGGCCAGGCTCTGGTTGATCTGGGCGACGACGGCGGCGTCGGTGTGCGGGCCGCTGAGCAGCTCTTCGGGCAGCTGGCCGTGGCACTCGGTGAGGGTGAAGCCGGTCAGCCGCGTGAAGGCCGGGTTGACCCAGCTGATGCAGCGGTTGGCGTCGCAGATCAGGATGGCGTCGGTGACGCGGTCGGCCACCAGGGCCAACTCCTGGTTGGTGGCTTGGGCGCGCTGCAGGGCAACCTGCAACTGGCGCATCAATTGGGTCTGCTGGTCCAGGGCGTCCTGGCGGGTGTGCAGTTCTTCGAGGAGGCGTTGGTTGTCGTCGGACATGGACTCGGAGATCCCCATGGGCAGGGAACGACGGGGTGCGTCGGCGTGGCGGGCGGGCAGGACCTGGGGCATGGCGGGCTCCTCGTTTTCCTATGGGCCGTGAACCACCCTTTTGACGGGGTGATTTCCCGAGCAAACCATGTTAGGGAATTTCGGAGCGCTTGACCATCCATGTCAGGCCGGGCTTACCCGTGCTTTCAATTGGGGAATCTGCTTGCGATTACGATGGCTTTCAATTTTGTGCAATCAAACACCGCCATGCCATCTGCCTACGACTTCGAAGCCACCTCGATCACCGGCCAGCCCGTCAAGCTGGCTGACTTGCGCGGCAAGGTGATCCTGATCGTCAACACGGCCAGCAAGTGCGGCTTCACGCCTCAGTTCGAGGGCCTGGAAAAGCTGTGGCAGGCCCGCAAGGACCAGGGGCTGGTGATCCTGGGCTTTCCTTGCAACCAGTTTGGTTCGCAAGACCCTGGCAGCGACGGTGACATCGCCTCGTTCTGCCAGCTCAACTACGGGGTGAGCTTCCCCATGATGAGCAAGGTCGATGTCAATGGCACAGGCGCCCACCCGCTCTACCAGTGGCTGGTCAAAGAAGCCCCGGGCATCCTGGGCACCAAGGCCATCAAGTGGAACTTCACCAAGTTCCTGATCGGCCGCGACGGCCAGGTGCTGGGGCGTTATGCCCCCACGGACACCCCCAAGGCCCTGGACGCCGACATCGCCAAGGCGCTGGGCAGCTGATGCCCCAGGCCCTCTGGGGCCATGCTGCACGCACCGAGACCGATGCGCCCTTCTCGGGCAGGATCGGCGCTCCCTCCCCCCGCAATCAACACACAGAGGACCCCATGAAGCTGATGGATTACGGCGTCAAGCCGCTCGACTTCCAGAACCCCCAGGCTCACCTGAACAGCGCTGACAACGGCCTGTCGCGCCGTGGTTTCGTGGTCACCGCCCTGGCCAGTGGTTTCGCCGTGGCGGCCCAACCGGTGCTGGCCCAAGCCATCAAGACGGACGACAAGGGCCTGATCGCTGGCGAGGTGAAGATCCCCGTGGCGGGTGGCACCATCCCTGGCTACCGCGCCGTGCCCAAGAAGCCGGGCAAGTACCCGGTGGTGCTGGTGGTGCAGGAGATCTTCGGCGTGCACGAGCACATCCAGGACATGTGCCGCCGCTATGCCAAGGCTGGCTACTACGCCATCGCGCCCGAGATGTTCGCGCGTCAGGGCAACGTCTCGAAGATGACGGACATCGGCCAGATCCTCTCTGAGGTGGTCTCCAAGGTGCCGGATGCCCAGGTGTGCGCCGACCTGGATGCAGCGGTGGCCTTTGCCGGCGCCAGCAAGCAGGCCGACACGAAGCGCGTGGGCCTGGTCGGCTGGTGCTGGGGTGGTCGCACCGCGTGGATCTACGCCAAGCACAACCCCCAGCTCAAGGCCGCGGTGGCCTACTACGGCCTGCTGGCCGGCATGAAGTCGGACATCAAGCCGCACGACCCGATCGACATCGCCGAGCAGATCAAGGTGCCGGTGCTGGGCCTGTACTCGGGCAAGGACGCCTACATCCCGCAGCCCGTGGTGGACCAGATGCGCGCCGGCATCAGCAAGTCGGGCAGCGGCTCGGAGATCGTCGTCTTCCCGAACGTGGACCACGGCTTCAACGCCGACTACCGCCCGACCTACGACAAGGTGGCGGCCACGTATGCGCAGAAGCTGGCCTTTGATTGGTTGAAGGACCACGGGGTCTGAGCCCGTGCGCGGCGGCATGAGCGGCCCCTGTCGTTAGACTCGGGGCATGTCACTGCTTTTGCTCGTCCTCCTGCCTTTTGTTGGCAGCGCCGTTGCAGCGGTGTTGCCAACGAACGCCCGCAACCTGGAGTCCCTGTGGGCGGCGCTCGTCATGCTGGCCGTGGCGGTGCCGCTGGCCTTGCTCTACCCATCGGTCGAAGCCGGTCAGGTGTTGACCGAGCGCCTGTCGTGGTTGCCCACGCTCGGGGTGGATGTGGTCGTGAGGCTCGATGGCTTTGCGTGGATGTTCGCGATGCTGGTCAGCGGCATGGGCCTGCTGGTGGTCATCTATGCGCGCTACTACCTTTCGCCCGAAGACCCGGCCGCGCGGTTTTACTCGCTGCTGCTGGGTTTCATGGGCGCCATGCTGGGCGTGGTGGTCTCTGGCAACCTGGTGCAGCTGGTGGTGTTCTGGGAGCTCACCAGCATCTTCAGCTTCCTGCTGATCGGTTACTGGACGCACCGCAAGGACGCGCGCCGAGGCGCCCGCATGGCCTTCACCGTCACGGCTTCGGGCGGGCTGGCTTTGCTGGCGGGTGTGCTGCTGCTGGGCCACATCGTCGGCAGCTTCGAGCTCGAACGCGTGTTGCAGGCGGGTGACCTGGTTCGTGCGCATGCGCTGTACCCGCTCACGCTGTGCCTGATCCTGCTGGGCGCGTTGACCAAGAGCGCGCAGTTCCCCTTCCACTTCTGGCTGCCCCACGCGATGGCCGCGCCCACGCCCGTGTCGGCCTACCTGCATTCGGCCACGATGGTCAAGGCCGGTGTGTTCCTGCTGGCGCGGCTGTGGCCGACCCTCGCCGGCACCGAGATGTGGTTCTGGATCGTGGGCGGCGCGGGCCTGGTCACGCTGCTGCTGTGCGCTTTTGTGGCCATGTTCCAGAACGACCTCAAGGGCCTGCTGGCGTACTCCACGCTCAGCCACCTGGGGCTGATCACGCTGCTGCTGGGCATGAACAGCCCGCTGGCCGCCGTGGCCGCGGTGTTTCACATGCTCAACCACGCGACCTTCAAGGCTTCGCTGTTCATGTCGGTGGGCATCATCGACCACGAGACCGGCACGCGCGACATGCGGCGCCTGGACGGCCTGTTCACCAGCATGCCCATCACCGGCACGCTGGCCATCGTGGCGAGCGCGGCCATGGCCGGGGTGCCGCTGCTCAACGGCTTCCTCTCCAAAGAGATGTTCTTCGCCGAGACGGTCTACATCAACACCTACCCCTGGCTGGAGACGGCCTTGCCGGCGGTGGCCACGCTGGCCGGCGTCTTCGCGGTGGTGTACTCGCTGCGCCTGGGGCACGATGTGTTTTTTGGCCCGCCCTCGCGCAACCTGCCGCGCCAGCCACATGAGCCCGTGCACTGGATGCGCGTGCCGGTGGAGTTGCTGGTGCTGCTGTGCGTGGTGGTGGGCACGCTGCCGGCGTGGTCGGTGGGCGATGTGCTGGCGATGGCGGCCAAGCCCGTGGTGGGCGGCGTGCTGCCCGCGTACAGCCTGGCCGTCTGGCACGGTTTCAACACGCCCTTGATGATGAGCCTGGTGGCCACGGTGGGTGGACTGGTGCTCTACCTGGTGTTCGCAAGGCGATTCAAGGCCCGCCGAGGCAATGGTGTGCCGGGGTTCGGGTGGTTGCAGGGCAAGCGCGTGTTCGAGCTGCTGGTGGCCTGGTTGTCGGGCCGTGCGCGCCGCGCCGTTCGCCTGCTGGGCACCCGCCGATTGCAGCCGCAAATGCTGGCCCTGGTGACGGTGGCGCTGTTCGCGGGCGTGGGCTCGTCGCTGATCGTGCCATTGGCCTGGGGCGACCGCGAACGCGTGCCGCTGACACCCGAGTTCGTCGTGCTTTGGGCCATTGGCGCTTTCTGCGCGGTGGGCGCGGCCTGGCAGGCCAAGTTTCACCGGCTGGCGGCGCTGATCATGCTGGGCGTGGTGGGCCTGGTGCTGTGCATCACCTTCGCGTGGTTCTCGGCACCCGACCTGGCCCTGACGCAGCTCGCCGTCGAGGTGGTGACCGTGGTGCTCTTCCTGCTCGGGCTGCGCTGGATGCCGACCCGGGTGCAGACCGTGGCCCCGCACCAGGGCGTGCTCGACTGGTCGCGCCGGGTGCGCGACCTCACCCTGGCCGTGCTGGTGGGCCTGGCGCTGGCAGCCCTGTCGTATGCGCTGCTCACGCGCCATGCCCCCCTGAGCATCTCCCCCTTCTTCATTGAGAAGGCCCTGCCCGAAGGCGGCGGCACCAACATCGTCAACGTGATGCTGGTGGACTTCCGCGCCTTCGACACCCTGGGCGAGATCACGGTGCTGGGCATCGTGGGCCTGACGGTGTATGCGCTGCTGCGGCGCTTTCGGCCGGCCACCGAGTCCATCGAATTGCCGCAGCCGCAGCGCATGAACGCGCGCGATCCGGGCCTTGACCTG
>NZ_DCXA01000270.1:17974-27055 GCF_002328915.1 Aquabacterium sp. UBA2148 | reverse complement strand
ATCCGGGCCTTGACCTGATCGACCCCGACGACGAAGGCCACGCGGTGGCGCCTTACCTTGCCGTGCCCGCCGTGCTGGTGCGCCTGTTGCTGCCGCTGGCAGGGGTGTTTGCGTTTCACCTGTTCATGCGCGGGCACAACGAGCCGGGAGGCGGTTTCGTGGCTGGGCTGGTGGTGGCCATTGCCTTCATCGCGCAGTACCTGGTGGGGGGCACGCGCTGGGTGGAGGCACGGCTGCGCCTGCGGCCCATGCGCTGGATCGCCTTCGGCCTGCTGGTGGCCCTGGCCACCGGCCTGGGCTCGCTGGCGCTGGGCTACCCCTTTTTGACCACGCACACCGCGCACCTGCAGTTGCCGGTGCTGGGCGAGGTGCACGTGCCGTCAGCGGCGCTGTTCGATCTGGGCGTGTTCACCGTGGTGGTGGGTTCGACCTTCCTGCTGCTGAGCTCGCTGGCCCACCAGTCGATGCGCGCGCGTCGGCAGCAAGCCGTGACGATCGAGGCCGAAGCAGCCCAGGTGGCCGACATCGCGCTGGCCACCCAATCCAGGGAGGCGCACTGATGGAGCTCGTGATTTCCCTGGCCATCGGGGTGTTGGCGGGATCGGGGGTGTGGCTGGTGCTGCGTCCGCGTACTTTTCAGGTGCTCATTGGCCTGTCGTTGCTGGCGTATGCCATCAACCTGTTCATCTTCAGTGTGGGCAGCCTGGCCACCGACAAGGAGCCCATCGTCAAGCCCGGCATCAGCCCTGACCTGTTCAATTACAGCGACCCGCTGCCTCAGTCGCTGGTGCTCACGGCCATCGTCATCGGTTTTGCCACCACGGCGCTGTTCCTGGTGGTCATCCTCGCGCTGCGGGGCCTCAGTGGCGGTGACCACGTTGACGGCAAGGAGGACGAAGCATGAGGGCCGAACTCGTGGTGGTGCCCGTGCTGCTGCCGTTGCTGACGGCCGGGCTGATGCTGTGGGCCGGGGAGGGGCGGCGTCGGCTCAAGGCAGCGGTCAACGTGCTGTCGACGGCGTTGACGCTGGCCGCAGCCGTGGCGCTGCTGGTCTGGGTGAATCAGCAGGACGCTGCCGCGGCCTTTGGCATCTACCTGCCAGGCAATTGGCCGGTGCCCTTTGGCATTGTGCTGGTGGCCGATCACCTCTCGGCCTTGATGGCGGTGCTCACCGGGGCGCTGGGGCTGACGACCCTGCTGTATGCGCTGGCGCGCTGGCAGCACGCCGGGGTGCACTTTCACGTGCTGTTTCAGCTGCAGCTCATGGGCCTGTATGGCGCCTTCCTGACGGCCGATTTGTTCAACCTGTTCGTGTTCTTCGAGGTGCTGCTGGCTGCCAGCTATGGCTTGTTGCTGCACGGTGGGGGCAACAAGCGGGTCAAGGCGGGCCTGCACTACATCGCCATCAACCTGATGGCTTCGTTGCTCTTCCTGATCGGCGTGGCGGTGCTGTACGGCGTGACGGGCACGCTGAACATGGCCGACATCGCGCAGAAGCTGCAGTCCGTGCCCACCAGCGACCGGGGCTTGTTGCACACGGGCGCGGCCATCCTGGCGATTGCCTTCCTGGCCAAGGCGGGCCTGTGGCCGCTGAACTTCTGGCTGCCTGGGGCTTATTCGGCGGCGAGCGCACCGGTGGCGGGGTTGTTTGCCATCCTCACCAAGGTGGGCGTGTACGCGTTGCTGCGGCTGTGGACGCTGTGCTTTCCCGAGACCGCGGGTGCGTCGGCCCACTTCGGCAGCGGTGCGCTGATCTGGGGTGGTCTGGCCACGCTGGCGTTTGGCGCCATCGGCATGCTGGCGTCCCAGCAGCTGGCGCGGCTGGCGGCTTACAGCGTCATCGCTTCGTCGGGCACCCTGATCGCGGCCATCGGGTTTGATGCGCCGGCCCTCAGCACGGGCGCGCTGTTCTACCTGGTGAGCTCGACGCTGGCCGGTGGGGCCATGTTCATGCTGGTCGAGTTGCTGGAGCGCTCGCGTCAGGTGGAGCTGGGCCCGCAGCAGATCGACGATGGGCAGGACCGACTGCCGGCTTTCTTCGATGCCGCGCCACCACCGGGCGTGAACCTGGACGACAACGAAGACGCGCTGATCGGCCGGGCCATACCGGGTGCGCTGGCGTTCCTGGGCGTGACGTTCGGCATTTGCGCTGGCGTGGTGGCCGGGCTGCCGCCTTTCTCAGGCTTTGTCGCCAAGCTGGCCATGTTGCAGGCGCTGCTGCAGCAAGGCAGCACGCCGGCCTGGGCGCTGTTGGTGCTCCTCATCGTCTCGGGCTTGTTCGCGGCCACGGCGCTCATGCGGGTGGGCATCCGTCATTTCTGGGGCGCTGCCGATCGTGCCTCGCCCAGGCTGCGTGTCATCGAGACCTTGCCCATCGGTGCCTTGCTGGCCGCTTCGGTGATGCTGGTGGTGTGGGGCGAGCCAGCCCTTCGCTACGCGCGGGACACGGCCGATGCCTTGCACAACCCGGAGCGCTACATCGGTGCCGTGATGTCGGCCAGGCCCTTGCAGCCGATGCACTCGTCGGGTGATGCGTCCGCGCAGGCGCCTGCTGTCTTGACGCCTTCAGGAGCCCAGCCATGAAGCGCATCGTGCCTGCACCCTGGCTTTCTGTGGGCATCTTCGGGGGCTGGTTGCTGCTCAATCAGTCGCTGTCTGTGGCCCAGTTGCTGTTGGCGTTCGTCGTCGCCCTGGCGATGCCGCTGCTGTTTTCGGCGCTGCGTCCTTCTCCCGGGCCGATGCGGCGCTGGGGCGTGCTGCTGCGGCTGATCGCGCTGGTCGGCGTCGACGTCGTGGCTTCGGCGCTGCAGGTGGCTTTCGGGGTGCTGCGAGCCAGGCGCCGTCCGCCTCAAAGCGCTTTCGTGACCGTGCCGCTTGAGTTGCGTGATCCGCACGCCCTGGCTGCCTTGGCCGTCATCACGGCGGTGGTGCCAGGCACCGTGTGGTCGGAGCTGGCGGCGGATCACAGCGTCCTGCTCGTGCACGTGTTCGATGTGCCCGATGAAGCCGCCTTTGTCGCGCACTTCAAGCAGACTTATGAGCGCCCGCTCAAGGAGATCTTTGAATGAGCCCGCTGCTTGCCATCGCCATCTCCATCACCTTGATGCTCTATGCCATCGCCATGGTCTTCGGCCTGATGCGCATGGTGCGTGGCCCCAGTGCGCAGGACCGCGTGCTGGCGCTCGACTTCCTCTACATCGTGGGCATGCTGGTGATGATGGTGCTGGCCATTCGCTTTGAAAGCAGCATGTACTTCGAGGGTGCGTTGCTGATGGTGTTGTTCGGCTTCGTGGGCTCGGTGGCCATGGCCAAGTTCCTGCTGCGCGGGGAGGCCATCGAATGAGCTGGAGCCCGAACTTGTGGGCCGAGGTGGTGATCGCGGCGCTGCTGTTGCTCAGTGGTTTGCTGGTCCTGTTGGCCGCGATGGGCCTTTGGCGCCTGCCTGATTTTTTTGCGCGCATGCACGCACCGGCGCTGGCTTCAACGCTGGCGGCATGGAGCGTCACCCTGGCCTTCATCGTGTACTTCTCGGTCCGCGAAGGTTCTCTGGCCCTGCACGCCTGGTTGGTCATCATCGTGCTGGCCATCACGGCGCCGGTCAGCGCCATGGTGCTGGCGCGGGTAGGGCTGTTCAGAGGGCGGCGCGCCGGGGCGGAATTGCCTGCGCCGCTGTCCGGGCCCCCGGCTCAGGGGAATCACGCTGCAGCTCGGCAGGCTTCTGGGATAAATTAAAAAACAGATCAAAACCTGTGCACTGGCGAGACGCTGGGTGCACGCAGTCAGGGAGAAGCAACCATGAACCGATTGGCCAGTTTCGCGGTGGCGCTTTGCGCCGTCGCCTCGTCCGCTCACGCCGCCACCATTTTTCAATCCGCAACGGGTCCGTTCGACAAGTGGGCCTGCTGCGCCGGCTCCAGCATCAGCGACACCCAGTTCATCGGCGCGTCGTTCGCCATCAGCCAGGCCACCAAGGTGGATGCCATTGGCGGGCACTTCAACAACTTTGCCGATCACCCTGATTTCGGCCTGGGCGGCGCGGTCTTCGGTGCCATCGTGAAGCTGGGCAGCGATGGCCTGCCCGTCGGCGATCTTTCGCAGCTTGACGGCGTGTTGGCTTACAAGGTGTTCACGCCGGATTCGGGGGTCGACTCCCAGACATCCATCGATGTCACGCTGCAAGCGGGCCAGTACGGTCTGGTGTTTGGGTCTGGGCTCTTCGGTGCCGATGGCAGGTCTTCGCTGACCTTTGTGCAACCGGGTGAAGCCACCACGTCGGATGGCGCGGTGATGTCCCTCAACAACTCCAGCTTCCCGACCTGGGGCTGGATGGATGACACCCCCAACCGCTTTCGCTTGTTCGTGTCTGGCTCCCCGGTTTCGTCGGTGCCAGAGCCTCAAGCCTGGTTGATGCTGGCAGTGGGGGTGGCAGGGTGCGGCCTGGTTCACCGCAGGCGTTCGGGCGGCTTCGGCTCCGGCCTCACCACTTCATCTCGCCCTTGTTGACCTTGGCGCCGATGTCCAGCGCCAGGCCCATGCCCGCTTGCGGGTAGGCCTGCTTCATGGCCTGGATCAACGCGGCGGCGTTGGCGGCCTTGGCTGACTCGGCCTCGAAGCGCTGCAGGTAGCTGCGCGTGTAGGCGATGCTGCTGGCGTCCAGAGGTGTGCCGGCCTGCATGTGGCCGGGCACCACGGTGTCGGGCTTCAATGCGGCGATCTCGTCGAGTTGCGCCAGCCAGGCCTGGCGCTCGCTGGCCTTTTGTGTGTCGGCCGTCCACACGTGCAGCCCACCGAAGATGGCGATGTTGCCCACCACCGCCTTGATCGACGGGATCCACACATAAGGCCGGTGCGCCAGCTCGCCCGTGGTGCCGCGCACCTCGATGGCCTGGCCGTCCACCGTCAGCGTGGTGCCCTGCATGGCCTCGGGCACGACGGGCGTGCGCGGGGCGTTCGAGCCCATCTTCGGCCCCCAGAACGACAGCTTGCCAGCCAGTTTGGCGGCGATTTTCTCGCGCACGGCGGGCGTGGTCAGCACCTGGGCCTGCGGGAACTGGGCCTTGAGCACCTCGGCGCCGAAGTAGAAGTCGGGGTCGGCGTTGCTGATCAGGATGGCCTTGAGGGCCTTGCCGCTGTCGAGCACGTTGGCCGCCACGCGCAGCGCATCGGCGCGGGTGAAGCCGGTGTCGATGACGACGGCTTCTGTCGGGCCACTGACCACCACGGCGTTGACGTGGAAGCTGTTGGCGTCGGCGTTGTGAACCTTGAGCGCGAGCGGCGCAGCGGTTTGTGCGACGGCGGCCGAATGTGCGACCACGCCCAGGGCGAGTGCAGACAGCAGGCGGGCGGGGCGAGCGATGAGGGGTTTGAACATGGGGGACTCCGGTTGAAGCTGCCTTGGAGGCGATGGGTCCACTGTATTGATGTTGATTTGGTTGATAAAGTGCGGTTCGGTTGATGATTTGTTGCATGAATCGATGAAAATGCCTTTCCCTCTGCCGAACACGGAGACTCGATGGACCGCCTGAGCGCCGTGCGCGTGTTCGTGGAAGTGGCCGACCGAGGCAGCCTGACCCAGGCCGCCGAGCACCTGGACATGTCTGCCGCCATGGTCAGCCGCTACCTGGCGGCGGCGGAGGGCTGGTTGGGCGCGCGCCTGTTGCACCGCACCACCCGCAAGGTCAGCCTGACCGACGCTGGCCTGGCCGCGCTGCCCTCGTGCCGGCAGCTGCTGGACATCGCCCAGGACACCGAACACCTGGCCGCCGAGCGAAGCCGCGAGCCCTCCGGCGTGCTGCGCGTGACCACGGCCGGCTCGTTTGCCGAGGCACAGCTGACCGCCGCGCTGGTGGACTTCCAGCGCCTGCACCCGCAGGTCGAGGTGGTGCTGTCGGTGGGCGACAAGGCCACCGACCTGGTGGCCGAGCGCGTGGACCTGGCCGTGCGCATCACCAACACCCTGGACGACAACATGATCACGCGGCAGTTGGCGCGTTGCCGCTCGGCGCTGTGCGCCTCACCCGAGTACCTGGCCCGCCACGGCACCCCGCGCGTGGCCGAAGACCTGCGCCAGCACCGATGCATCGCGCACGCCTCGGGCATCGGGCCGCAGTACCGGTTCACGCGTGGCGACGCGGTGGTGACGGTGCCGGTGAGCTGGGGCTTTCACACCAACGAGACGGCGGTGCTGCGCCGCGCGGTGCTGTGTGGCGCGGGCATCGGCATGCTGCCGACGTACTACCTGGGCGACGACGTGCAATCAGGCCGGCTGGTGAGGTTGCTGCCTGATCACGAGCCGCAGGTGCTGGGCATCCACGCGATTTACCTGTCGAGGCGGCATCAGCCTTTGGCTTTGAGGTTGTTGGTGGATTTTTTGGCGCAGCGGTTTGCGGGGGAGGTGGCGCCTTGGGATGTGGGGATGCCTTGAGATGAGCCTCTGCCATCTGCCCACAGGGCCAGGGCCTGCAGGCGCGGGCGCACCCGCAGGAAGCCGCAGTAGGCCCATTCCAGCGCGGACAGTGCGCCGGGCAAGCGGGCTGCGCGCGCCAGCCAGCGCCAACCGGGCAGGCGCGCCCACATGGCCACGAAGGCGGCTGCGCCGTCCAGTCGGGAGCCGTCGGCGAGCTGCACGTGAAAACGCGCCAACAGCCGGGTGCGTTCTTGCGGCGGCAAGTTACTGTGGGCTGCACTGACGTCGACGAAGCAAAGGGCGCTGTCGGGGCGCTGCGCAGCCAGGCCCTGCACGTGCGCCATCTCGCGCCGGCACAGGGGGCAGGCGCCGTCGTACAGGACGGTCAACTCGTCGGGTTGGGCAGGTTGGGGCACAGGCACTCCAGCAATCAAATAAATTTTAGGGTGGAGGTTGGCGCAGGGGTGGCGTCAGTTTGGGGTCTGTGGGCGCGCCAGCCTTGCCTGGCACCACTGCCCCATGGCCGCATGCCCGCACGCGCCATGGATGGCTGCGGCACGGTCAATGCACCTCCCCTGCAATCTCGCCCATAGCAAAATCGATGGTGAACGCGCCCGAGACCCCCTGACAAAAAGGAAAACGCGAATCACATGACTCGAATCACTCTTTTGCTTTCTGCTCTGGCCATCACGACCCTGGCTTCGTGCGCGAAAAAACCTGAGTTCAGCGAATTCACGCCCGAGGACACATCGATCGTGGTGCAGATGCCAAGGCCCATCGAGCACAAAACCAAGGAGGCACAACTTGGCGATGAGGATGTGACGGCGCATGCATACATGGCCTCCTTCGATGGAGTGAACTACGTGTTGAACCACCAGGCCATTCCCGAAGCATTGCAGGAGCGGATGCGCCGGGTTCAGACCCAGGACGCGCTGGATTCGGCCATCGCCCAACTCGTGCAGACCTCTGGCGGGACCGTGATGGAGCAAAGTGGGGTGTCGCTGCCCGGCGCAACGAAGGGCTACCTGGGGCGCGAAGCCAAGCTGAAGTTGCCCGATGGGCGCAGCATGATGCTGATTCGCATCTTCCCTGCTGGCGAGTCTTACATCCAGATCGCCGCGACGTTCCCGGCCGAGCCGTCATACAACCAGGAGCTTTATGCGCGGCGTTTCGTCGAGTCCGCACGCCTGCGCTGAGAGACCATGAAGCACGTGTCGCACGCATGGGCCGCGCCCGTTTCCTTGCTGGGTCTGACGCTGGCGTTGGTGCTGTCGCTCATCGCCCGCACGCGATGGCAGGTTGTGGCGGGTGTCATCGAGGTCGCACCTCGTGATGGCTGCCACGCCTTCGGTACCAGGTGCTTGAAGAAGTTGCCGTTTGACGCCATCACCCTGGGCCATGTCGTGATCGGCTCCAGCACCTCGTGCCTGCGGTCTTTGCGTGCGCACGAACACGCGCACGTCCGTCAGTACGAGCGATGGGGCGTGTGCCTGTTGATCGCTTACCCTGCCGCCAGCGTCTGGATGCTGGCTCGGGGGCGCAGGCCCTACCTGGACAACCCGTTCGAGGTCCAGGCGCGGGCCGCAGAACGTCGCTGACCAGGCCGTTCACCACGGCGGCTCCCTCCGATGTGGGCGCGGCAGGGCGATTCGGCAGCGTGTGCCGCCGCCGGTTCCCCATCAGGGCTGGCCTGAGGCCACTTGGCTGCTGGCCACACACAAGCGATTGCGCCCTGCGGCCTTGGCTGCATACAAAGCCTGGTCTGCCTGCGCCAGCCAAGCGTCGGGTGACGCCAGGCCTTCTCGCCATTCGCAAAGCCCGATGCTCACGCTCACGCTGACCGCATGACCATCGAGGGTCACCACGCGCTCTGACAGCAATTGCCGGATTCGCTCCAGCGGGATGAGCGCTTCCTGCTCGCCCGTCGACGGCAGCAGCACCGCGAACTCCTCGCCGCCCACGCGCGCGGCCAGGTCGCTCTCGCGCAGCACCTCCAGCAGCACCCCGGCAAACGCCTTGAGCACGGCATCGCCCATGGCATGGCCATGCTGGTCGTTGACCTGCTTGAAGTGATCGAGGTCCATCAGCGCGATGGTGGCCGGTGCGCTGTAGCGTCGGCACTGGGCCAGCAGGCTGTCGGTCACGTCGAAAAAGCGGCGACGGTTGGCCAGCCCGGTCAGCGCATCGACCGTGGCCTGGCGCACCAGTTGCCGCTCCACGCGAGCGCGCTCTTCTTCCACCGCTCGCGCGTGGATCAAGGTGCCCAGGGTCAGCGTCAGCGGCTCCAGCATCTGCACCATCGCGGGCTCGTAGCCTTCCTGGCGATTGCCCAGGGCCAGCAGGCCCAGCACCTTGCCGTCGTGGCGCAAGGGGATGCCCATGAAGCCCTGCAGCGAGGGGATGCCGGGTGGGTTGGTGTTCTGACCCGGGTGGTTGATGGCGTCGTTGGTGCACACCACGGTGTTGTGCTTGACCACGTAGCCGAACAGGTTGTCGAGTTCGGTGAAAAGCACCCCCTGGGCCGCGTGCAGGTGCCTTTGCTGCCAGTGGTGGCTGGAGGTGTCCCAGCTCAGGTTGGACACCGATGGCACCCGCAGGGCGGCGCTGCCGTCTTCTGCTGACTCGAGGATGCCGATGAAACCGAATCGGCTTTCCGTGAGCTCCAGCAGCGGCTC